>JAGVPM010000146.1 GCA_020052235.1 Candidatus Goldiibacteriota bacterium | reverse complement strand
GCACCAACCTCGGTGAGGTCATAGTGAAACGCATAATCAAGTTCATAATTTTCCGGCCGGTAGGAAGCCCCTACTGTGATTTCCCGCCCTTGACCATTGTATCCCGCCCGTATTCCCAATCTGCGGGTATACCAATACTCCGTGCCCAACCGGTAGTTTAGCCGGGCATATTCCGATATATCCAAGTCCACGGTTTGAATCAGATGATTGAAATACAATTCATCCATTGAACGTAAAAATTTCAGCGCTATACCAACTTTACAATTCACCAAAGCCGGGTCCGTGCTTCCGCCTTGGTCCCAATGCAAAGCCTGGAAAAGGTTTTGAACATTAACCCCCACGGTATCGTCCCGATATAATATTGGCTGCCACAGCAGCCCCACGTCTAGGCCAGGACCTATGGCCGTAAATCCCCCGGCGCTCTGATGCAGTAATTTCAGGGTTGCGCCCAAGCTCAAACCTTTAACCCACCCATACGCCTTGCGTCCATAACTGACCAATACGGTATTCTCCGAACTGCTGAGTTGCCCTAAAATATTTTGATCCTCATCACGGGCTTCGATATTTCCCACGGTGTAATTCGCCCAAGCTATGGAAAACTGCCCAACCTCGGGCCACAAAAATGCATAGCTTAAAAAACTCGCGCTCATATCATTGGGCAAAAAAGCATACTGCAAGCAGGCTTGATAAATATTCAGTTCCATCTGTGAAAGTCCGGCTGGATTCCAATACCCGGCTGTGGCATCATCGGCTACTGCCACAAACGCCCCGCCCATGCCGCTGGCGCGCGCACCAGCACCTTGACGCACCAAATATTCACCAGACCCATAGTTATTGTCATCTGCCCAGCTTGCATTGGAGACAAATAGAAAAGACATTAAAATCATTCCTGTTCCAAACCATGTGGTACATTTCATATAATCCTTCATTATTTCTTCCGTTTAAACAAGGTGGCGCCCACGGGCAACAGTTCGCCTTTTTGCCGGTAGGTATCCCAGGCTTTAAGTTCGGACGCGAAAATGTAGGCAGCGGAAAAAACATGGAAAAGAAATCCCGGCAGGCCGTCCAAAATACCGAGCTTATTGAGGTAGCTTTTCAGGAAACGGTGGACCGGTTTAATGACCAGGTCATATCCGGTGGGTTTGCGGCCCTGGGCCACGATGCGTTCGGCTTCGGCCGTGGTGTACCGGTCGAATTTTTCGAAATAGTGTTCCAAATTGCGGTAGGAATAATGCAGGATGTCCCCCTGCACGCGCCCCACGGAACCCCGGACCTTCACGCCGCGGTGTATGCCAACCTCGGGATAGCCGCCCTGCTTGCGCTTGAAAAAGCGCAGGTGCAAATCAGGATACAGCCCACCGTGTTTAAGCCATTGGCCGAAATGAAAATTTTTAATGGGCACCCAATACCCGGCGCACGCCCGGGGATCTTGGGTCAGCCGGGTAAGTTCGGCTGCCAACTCCGGAGTGGCGCGCTCGTCGGCATCGAGAATAAATACCCAGTCGCCGGAAAGCTGCGAAAGCCCGTAGACGCGCGCGGGCTCGGGATAGCCGTAATGCCCTTTGAAGGTGCGGATTTTGGCGCCGGCTTTCCGGGCCAAGGCCACGGTGGCGTCCGTGCTTTCATTGTCCACCACCACGATCTCGTCAACAAACCCGAGCGTGCCTAAGCAGGCTTCAATGTTGTGCGCTTCGTTGTAGGTGTGCACCACGGCGGAGAGAGTGATGCGCTTGGGTTTGGAGGTCATAATTTCTTTTGGGCCACGCGTTCGTACAAGGCTTCATATTCCTTAAGCATGCGCGTTTTATCGAACAGCTTACGCACGTTCAAGCGGCCGCTTTCGCCGATTTGCATGCGCCGCATGGGATCGGACAGTAAAAAATTGACGGCCGCGGCAATGGCATCGGGGTTTTGCGGCGGCACCAAAAGCCCGGTTTCGCCGTGTTTGATGAGTTCCGGCACGCCCCCGGCATTGGTGGCCACCACGGGAATGCCCCGGGCCATGGCTTCAATGGCGATCAAGCCGAAAGGCTCGCAATCGCTGGGCAGCACGAAAATATCGAGCGCGGAAAGAAAATGCCCCACGTCTTCCTGAAATCCAGTGAAATCAAGCGCGTGCAGCATGCGTAAAAATTGGCCGCGCACCCAAATGGAAATGGAAAACGCAAAATCCGGCGAATACGCCTTGCCCCCCAGCAAAAAATGCGCCGTGGGGTTTTTGGCCCGCACCATTTCGCAGGCCGCGAGAAAATAAGTAAATCCCTTATTGGGCCGCCAAACGCCGGTGCTGCCGACCACCGGGATATCTTGCGGCAGGCTCAACTCTTCGCGCAGCCCGGAGGGATAGTCCCGGTCCACTTTGACATTGGTGGCGCATAATATTTTTTGTAGTTTTTCCTCAGGCAGGCTGTATTCCTTCATGAGGTTGCGGACATACTCGGAGATGCATACATAGGTATCCGTGTACGGCGCCAAACTGCGCATGCTGCGCGCCACATAGCCTTTGCGCCCGGCGCTCACGGGGCCACCACCCAAATCATGGGCACACCGGCCCATTTGGCGGCATACGCGGTTAATTTGGCTTCCTGCAATCCGCTGACATGCGCCACGCGGATGTTTAATTTTTTCAGCAGGCGGTACATTTTTAACATGGCGGGAATCGAGACCACAAAATGCCTCCGCTTGCCTTTGCCGAAAGGAATAAGCGTCAGCGGCAACACCCGCTTGCGCAATTCATCCGCAAAAAGCCCGTCTTCACAGCATACCACATGCGGTGTAAACTTGGACCGGTCCAATCCGTCCAACAAAGTCAGCAAATGAACCTGGCCGCCCCCGATGGTCCCATGGTAATTGACAAACAAAATCGGTATGGGTTCCATAAAAAACTCCTTCAACCGGCTTGGCTATGTTCCAGTTCCCAATGTTTGGCGTGCTTTACCAGCGTGTTCAATGCGGATAAAAGACACAACGCAAACCCCTGAAAACCGTCACGCCACCCGGATTTTATGACATACATTTTAATAAATGTCCAGCCCGGATCCAGCCACAACCTCATGGAAGAAGAACGCCGCCCCTTCCCTGCCCGGTCCCGGGCAGCCAAGCCGGTATATTGGTTGAGCCGTTTTAAATAGTCGCTTACATTCGCGTAGGAATAATGCTCCAAAGCTCCTGTCAATTGGCCCAGGGGGGCGTTGACCTGCAAAGCTTCATGCACTTGCCGCCCGGAAAAACGCCCTTCACCTGCGCGGAAAAGCCTTAACTGCCAATCCGGACTCCAGCCGCAATATTGAATTTTACGGCCCAAAAAATAATTCCGGCGCGAAATCCAATACCCCTGCATATCCGGGGCCGTCAACGCCCCTTGAATGCTCTGCGCCAATTCCGGGCTGACCACTTCATCCGAATCAATGGATAAAATCCAGCCCGTGCGAATGCGGCCGATCAATTGATTTTTGGTGCGCGCATACCCTTCCCAGGAAACCAACAGCACCTCCGCGCCGGCCCGTTTGGCCAAAGCCGCGGTCCGGTCCGTGGAATTATTGACCCCAACAATCACGCGTGAGCAAAACTTCAAGGCGCGAACGCAAGCTTCAATTGTCCTCTCGGCGTTACTGGCGATAATTAACGCCGTAAGGGTTGATGGTTTCGATTTCATATTCACCTGGTTATTGTAGTCCATTCCCCGGAATCAGACTAGCGTAATAATTCTTCAGACACTTGAAACGCTTCTTCCGTTGCGATTTTTTTCATGCAGGCATGATGCCCCAGGGGGCAGCGCAGCGTCCCGTGCAGCGAACACGGCCGGCAAGGCAAATCGCGGGCAAGCACTCGCACGCGCTCCGATGGTTTGGGCGCAAATCCGAATTCCGGAACCGTGGGTCCGAAAAATGCCAGCACGCGCGTGCCCGCAGCCACCCCCAGGTGCATGGGGCCGGAATCATTGCATACCAGAAGCGGGGCTTGGGATAAAACAGCCGCCAAAACCGGCACATCGGTTTGTCCTGCCAAGGAGATCACGCGGGCAGGAAATTGACCAGCCATTTCCCGGCAGACCGGTATTTCCCCGGGTCCGCCCACCAACACCGTGCGGTATCCCAACTCCCGGTCCAAACGCTTGGCCAAATCCGCAAACGAATCTTTCGGCCACTGTTTGGTGGGCCATTTAGCCCCGGGGGCCATGACTACCCAGCGGTCGCTGTCAGATATTCCCGCCTGCTTCAATAGAGAGTTCGCCTGCTTTTGGATCAAATCCGGAATCACTAAGCGGGGTTCGCGCAAGACCAGATCCAACCCGGCGCGTTGGGCGGCTTCCGCATACCATTCGGTAACTGAAACACTGGCGTGCAACGCAGACCAGGCATTCCAAACCACATTTCGACCCCCGGGACGCACCAACAAACGCCGCGCCCAGGAATGCTTGGCATAGCGGACTATTTTCGCGCCGCGTAATTGGGATATCCATTGGCGGGCGCGCAAGGTTCCGTGCCAATCCAAAATCACCGCATAGCCGCCGGATGCTTCAGCCGGCGAAGTAATCACCCGGGCCAGCCCGGGAAATAATTCCGCCAAAGCGCGATGCCCGGGTTTGGTCAAAAGTTCCACCTCATGCCCAGCTTGCGCCAAGGCCTCGATCACCGGCTGGGTTAAGACAATATCGCCCAAGGAACTTAGGCGTACTGCAAGAATTTTGGCCATGCGCCTCATTTCGAAATAATCTTATTCACCCGCGCATTCAGTTTGGCTGCCCCGCCTTGAATGTCAAACGCCACGCCCAAGGCCCAGCCTTGAATAGCCCAGTCTTTGGGCCAGGCCAAACGCACGGCATCTTTGGAGGTAGTAACGATTTCAGCTTTTAATGCTTGGGCGTGCAAAAAAATCCGCTTTCTTTCCGCATCCGAATACCAATGGTGGTCGGGAAAGGAAAAATGTCCCGTCACCTCAGCGCCTAAACTTGCCAGCGTTTTTTCAAAGGCTTCGGGCCGGGCAATGCCCGATACGGCTAAAACCCTGCGATTGGCTAAAAACTCGGGAGATTGTTTTTTTCCATCGTTTAAGGAAATTAAATTGGCCGGTGTATGCTGGGCGGAAAGAATCAGGGCCTTGGGGGCCAAGTTCGACAAACGCGAAATCACAGCTGCGGTGGGATACTGATCCGCGCGCGTTATAATCAGCACATCGGCTTCCGCCAGTGCGCTGAGCGGTTCCCGCAAGCGCCCGGCCGGCAACAATGAATCCTCGCCATACGGATCTGCCGCATCCACCAGAACAATGTCCAAGTCGCGGTACAATTGATCCCGGCGTTGAAACCCGTCATCCAAAACCAGCACCCGGCACCCTAAAGCCTGTATGGCCTGCATGCCCGTGCTCCAACGGTCCTTGCCCACCACCACGGCCGCACCCGTCAGGCGTTGCGCCAGCAAATACGGTTCATCCCCGGCTTCCGCCACCGATACTTCGGGACCAACTCCTTTGGAAACAACCAACGTGGCAACGCGGCTGCGGCGATGATATCCGCGGGATAAAATTCCGGGTTTTATTCCCTGGGCCATGAAATGCCTGCACAAATAAGCCACGGCTTCGGTCTTGCCTGTTCCGCCCACCGTAATGTTGCCCACGGAAATAACCGGGACCGGCAAACGCCAGGGCGGCAACCTGCGTAACTTGGCGCGGCGGCGGGAAACAACCCAGCCATACAACCAGCTCACCGGCAACAAAGCCCGGTTCATAACGGCCACTCCGGCCAATCTTCCAGCATGACCCCTTGGTTACCCGTCTTTTTTGGGGAAAAGGGCGATGGATTTTCCGAACGCCAATTCTTCATTTCACTTCCCCAACGCTTGATAAGCATCAGCTTTTGCAACAAGGCTGCGGTTTGTCCGGCCGCGCCGCGATGGGCCGTCACCGCTTGCCGGGCCGATTCACCCCGGCGCTTGGCAGCTTCCGGGTCCTGAAAACAATCCAATACGGCGCGCGCCAACTCATCGGCATTACGCACGACTTGCCCGCCGCCCCGTTCCAACAAAACCTCCGCGCCTTTGACAAAATGCTCCGTGTGCGGGCCAAACAGGACCGGAACACCGGCTCCGGCTGGTTCCAAGGGATTGTGCCCCCCCAGTGGAACCAGGCTCCCGCCGACAAACGCGATTCGTCCCAGCCCGTATATTTTCACCAGTTCTCCCATGGTGTCCAACACAATGATGGAAAAGTCGAACAACTCACTCGCAACCCGGCTGCGGTACATAAACTCCAACCGCCGCGCCAGCAGCATTTTTTCCACTTCCGGCAACCGCTCCAAATGCCGGGGCGCTAAAATCAGCACGGCCTCCGGAACCTGTTTTTTAATTTGGGCAAACGCGTCCAGAATAATTTCTTCCTCGCCGGGGCGCGTGCTGCCGGCCACCCAAACCGGCTGCTCCGGAGACAAGCGCAATTCCTGCATAAGCGCCTGGGGTAATTCAATAAGCGACGCGTCAAATTTGGCGTTTCCCGTAATTTTGAGGCGCTGGGCATTGGCTCCCAAACGCTGATACCGTTCGGCATCGGCTTGGCTTTGCATGGCCAGCAGGTCAAAGCGGTCTAAAATTTCGCGCAGCCACGAACCCAAACGGCGATACCTCGAAAAACTTTTTTCCGTCATGCGGCCATTGACCAGGGCCAATTGACATCCGAAACGTTTGGCTTGGTTCAACAAGTTCGGCCAAATTTCCGTTTCGGCAATCACCAGAATGTCCGGCTCCACGCAGCGCAACGCCCGTCTAACAGCGCCGGGAAAATCCAGGGGCACTAAAATTTTTTGGGCAACAGCCGGGATTTTTTCTTCAATCAGGCCGTATCCGTTCAGGGTCATGGTGGATACCACAATGGCCATGTTCGGCTGGCGTTCTTTTAACGCGGCGGCAATCGGCGCGATTGCCGAAAGTTCCCCCACGCTGGCCGCGTGAAACCACACGCGCGGACGGGGCAACTCGCCGAAAGCTTCCCGTTGCTCCCGGGAATAAAAACCCAAGCGGGCCCAAAAGCCTTGGCGCCCTTTGGGAAAAAACAACAGCGCTAAAAGCACCCAAGGCCCCGCCGTACAGGCAAGAATTTTTAAAATCAAATTATAATAAAAATACATTCACGACTCCAGCTGACGCTTTCAGGGAAACCACAGGTTTCCCTGACGCGGACGCCGACGCGTCCTGCTTTCCTTCCTAACTTAGCCGGGGGCTTCATCGCCCCCGAACCCCCGCCTCATCATTTTCGATGAGGCTTTGCTTTCTTCGTGCGGCTTCGGTCCGGCCTATTTTCACCACTTCTTCAGCCGCGCGGCCGGCTGCCCCAGGGCCGCCCAAGCGTTGCCGCACATCATTCCAAGCGCGCCGTTGCGCCCCTGCGGCGGTTGTGTTGGGCAACAATTGAAGCGCGGCTGTTGACAGGGCCTCGGGGGTAACTTGCCCTTGTAAAAATTCCGGCGCCACTTTCTGTCCGGCCACCACATTGGCCAATCCAAAATAAGGCAATTTCACAAACCAACGCGCCAAGGCATAGCTCAGCCAGTGCATGCGGTAGACGATCAGCATGGGCACGTTTAAAATCGCGGTTTCCAAGGTGGCCGTACCCGAAGCGACCATGGCCAAATCCGCGGCCGCCCGGCAGGCATAGGGATCCTTGGTCACCAATTCAACCTTTAGATTTTCCTTGCGCACTATTTCTTCCACGCGCTGGAGTGATACGGTTTTTGCCAAGGGAAGAAAAAAACGAGCCGCGGGCATCCGGGCCTGAATCAATTTTCCCGCTTGGCACATGACCGGCAATAAAAGTTCTATTTCCTGCGCCCGGCTTCCCGGGAGCAACGCGATCAACGGGCCTTCCTCGTTTCCAATAAGCTGCCTGCGGGCTTTGGCCGGATCAATTTCGGGCTTGGCCAAGTCCAGCAACGGGTGCCCCACGAAACTGACCGGAATGCCCGCCTCGAGATAGAGGGCTTCTTCAAACGGAAAAACCACAATCATGCGGTCCACGATTTTTTTTATGGTTTTTATCCGGCCGCGCCGCCAGGCCCAAATTTGGGGGCTGATGTAATACACCACCGGGATGCCCATGGCTTTGGCTTTGGCGGCAATGCGGAAATTCATATCCGGAAAGTCGGTTAAAACCAGCACATCGGGCCTGCGGTTGGCCAGCAAACTTTCAGCGCGCTTCAAAACCTGATAAAAGTCCCCCAATTTCTTTAATGCTTCAGTCACGCCGATTACAGCGTGAGCCACCAGGTCCTGCACCACATCCACACCGGCCGCCAACATCTGTCCACCGCCGAATCCAAAGGCTTCCACATCCGGCACTTGTTGGCGTATTTCCCGCACCACATTGGCCGCGTGCATGTCCCCGGACGCTTCCCCGGCCACCAGCATCACCCGCAAAGGCCTCATGCGCGCAAGCCTCCCCTCGAGCGGAGCTTTCAGGGAAACCACAGGTTTCCCTGACGCGGACAGTCGTCCGCTGTTCCTTCCTAACTTAGTCGGGGGCTTCATCGCCCCCGAACCCCTGCCGCATCATTTTCGATGCGGCTGCGGATCTGTTCGCAAATTTCCAAGGCCAAAGCCAGCGCTTGCCGCCCCTGTATGCCGGTAACCACGGGATCGGTTTTGGTCCGCACGGCCTGAATAAACGAGCTAAGTTCCACCTTGAGCGGTTCCTGTTTGGCAAACACATGGCACTCGCGGTCAATCAGGCGCATCAAGTTTTGTTCATCCGGATTGCGATTCGGCTTCAACCCGTAGATCACCAATTCCTGTTTTTGATAATCAATACTGATGTATTTATTAGGTGAAAAAATCCTGATTTTACGTTTGGCATCCGTGGTCACGCGCGAAGCTGTCACATTGGCCACGCACCCGTTGGCCAGGGTAATCCGCACATTGGCAATGTCTTCATGCTGCGTTAAAACATTAACCCCAATGGCATCTACCCGCTCCACCGGCGCGCCGGCCAAGTCCAAAATAATGTCCAAATCATGAATCATCAAATCCAGCACCACGCCAATGTCCATATTGCGTTGGGAAAAGGGGCCCAGGCGGTGAACCTCAATAAATTTAAACGGCCCTTCCAATTTCTTCAAAGCCTGCACGGCTTCATTGAAGCGTTCAATATGCCCGATTTGCAAGGTCGCGCCGTGTTGCTGCGCCAGGCGGATCAATTCGTCGGCTTCTTCCAAGGTCCGCGTCATGGGTTTTTCCAGCAATACCGAGAGTCCTTTTTCCAAACACGCTTTGGCCACTTCATGGTGCGCAAAGGTCGGCACCACCACGGATGCCACATCGGCTTGATCCAGCAACTCATGATAGTCTGCCGTAGCCCGGCAATGCAGGCGTTTGCCCACTTCCTGCGCCCGCGCCAGCGAAGTATCCGCCACCCCCACCAATTGCACGCCGGGAATTTGCGTATAGACCCGGGCATGATGCTGCCCCAAAGACCCCACTCCGATTACAATCGCCCGCAAGGGCGCAGCTTGTTCCATACAGCCTCCCACCACCGTTTAAAAACCCAAATAACGTTTATTTATTCCCCTGCTGCAATCCCAATGCAACTACCACATCCCGGTAATAACCCCGCCATGGCTCGCCATATCTCAAAGCCACGACGGCATAATACTTTGCCGCCATTTCAAGCTGCCCTTCATATTCATATGCAGTCCCGATATTCGCCAACACTTCCGCATGTTCAGGATATAACCGGTTGACTTTCATCCAAACTTCCCGAGCCTCTGTATATTTTTGCATTTCAAAAAGTTGAATACCCTGACCAACCAATTGTCCATATTTACTCTGATCCTTCGCTTCAACCAATTGCCGATTATGG
>JAGVPM010000029.1 GCA_020052235.1 Candidatus Goldiibacteriota bacterium | reverse complement strand
CGCCATTGGCAACAACGCAGCCGTTACCGTGGTGATCGCCGCGGCCGGCAATGTCATTAATCCAAGCGTTCCCAGCGCTACTTATACGCTTCAGGTCAACACTTCTTCGCAAACAGGCAATGGCACTTCAGGCAATTACACCATCACTGCTTCGGCTACGGCTGTAACCGCGCTTTCCGCTTCTCCTGCGCCAACAACGGTCAATACTAATTCCACTTATACTATTTCTTTTAACACCGGAGCAGCAGGCGCTTTATATGCCGGGGCAAGCGTGATCAATCTTACCTTCCCAACCAACACCACGGTGCCTGGTTCCATTGCCGCAGGGCCTAATGTGACCGTGAACGGCACCAACATTGGCGTAGCTGCCACCGGAGCGGGGCAAACTTTAACCATTACCACACCGGTTACTATAGGTAACAGTTCGCCGGTTACTATCGTCATTAACGCGGCCGGCGCTGTGAGGAATCCAAGTATTCCAAGCGCCGCTTACACGATCACGGCCACCACCTCGGCCCAAACCAATGTCGCCACTTCTGGTGCTTACACCATTACATCTTCAGGCACGTTTGTAACCGCGCTTACTGTGACACCTGCTCCTAGCACTATTAATACCGCTGCGCAATATACCATTACCTTTAACACCGGAGCAGCCGGTGCTTTACTCGCCGGGGCCAGCGTGATCAATCTTACCTTCCCTGCCACCACTACGGTTCCTGGTTCCATTGCCGCCGGACCTAATGTAACCGTAAACGGCACGAACATCGCCACGGCCGCTACCGGAGCAGGACAAACCCTGACCATTACCACACCGGTCACTGTAGGTAACAGCTCACCTGTTACTATTGTCATTGGTGTGGCAGGTGGCTTGGTGAACCCGACTCTTCCGAATAATTACACGCTTACAGCTACTACCACGGCTCAAACCAGTCCGGCCACTTCCAGTAATTATTCCATTACAGCCTCAGCCACGGCCGTTACGGCCGTCACGGCCTCCGCCGCTCCGACTACTGTCAATACCGCTGCCGGGTATACAGTCACGTTTAATACCGGCGCAGTCGGTGCTTTGGTCTCGGGCTCAAGTTTAATCAGAATTATTTTTCCAGCCAACACCACGGTGCCCGGGTCCATTGCCGCCGGGCCTAATGTAACGGTCAACGGCACCAACATTGCCGTGGCTGCCACCGGAGCTGGGCAAACCCTGACCATTACCACGCCGGTCAATATAGGTAACAGCTCGGCGGTAACTGTTGTCATTGCCGCGGCTGGTGGTGTCATTAACCCGAGCGTTCCCAGCGCCGCTTATACTCTTCAGGTCAATACCTCTTCTGAAACAAGCAACGGCACCTCGAGCGCTTACACCATCACTGCTTCGGCCACGGCCGTTACCGGCCTTACGGCTTCTCCCGCGCCCACCACGGTCAACACCAATTCCACTTACACCATTTCCTTTACCACCGGGGCAGCTGGGGCTTTATATGCCGGGTCAAGCCTGATTAACCTGACTTTCCCAACTAACACCACGGTGCCAGGCTCCATTGCCGCAGGAGGTAATGTAACCGTCAACGGCACCAACATTGGTGTGGCTGCTACCGGCTCCGGGCAAACACTGACCATTACTTCCCCGGTCACCGTGGCCAACAGCACGCTGGTTACGATCATTATTAACGCAGCCGGCGCCGTAAGAAACCCGAGTATTCCGAGCGGCACTTACACGCTGACAGCCACCACCTCGGCCCAAAGCAATGTGGCCACTTCCGGCAATTACACCATCACGGCGTCTGCAACAGCTGTCACTGGTCTTACGGCAGCACCTAATCCGACCTCAATTAATACTGCTTCGCAATATACCATTACCTTTACCACCGGGGCAGCCGGTGCTTTGCTCGCCGGTGCCAGCGTGATCAACCTCACTTTCCCTGCCACCACCACAGTTCCTGGTTCCATTGCCGCCGGGCCTAATGTAACCGTGAACGGCACCAACATCGCCGTGCCTGCCACCGGAGCAGGGCAAATTTTAACTATTACCACTCCGGTCACTGTAGCCAACAGCGCTGGGGTCACCATTGTCATT
Organism: Candidatus Goldiibacteriota bacterium; assembly: GCA_020052235.1. Lineage (GTDB taxonomy): Bacteria > Oederibacteriota > JAAXVQ01 > JAAXVQ01 > JAAXVQ01 > JAAXVQ01. The sequence goes on along the minus strand of JAGVPM010000029.1, from coordinate 25,185 downwards.
GCCGCAGGCGGCGGTTTGGTGAACCCAACGCTTCCGGGTGCTGCTTACACGCTTACGGCCACCACTACAGCTCAAACTGGTACAGCCTCCGGGACTTATACCATTACCGCTTCAGCCACGCCACTAACCGTCGGTGCCGTAACTGTAACTCCCAGCACCGCAGGCAACTTTGCGTCCTATAGCTTTACTTTCGATACCAGTGCCAACGGCGCTTTGGTTGGCGGGACCAGCACCATGACTATTGTGTTCCCGGCCGGTACAGATGTTCCCACTGCCGCCATTGCCAACATCACGGTTAACGGTTCAACCGTCACTACGGCCAATGGCGTGAACGGCACACGGACCATCACCCTTACGATTCCTTCAAGCATTGCGGGTTCTTCTTCTGGACTTGTGGTCACCATTCCGCAACCGGCAGCCAATATTCGCAACCCCATAACTCCTGCTTCCGGCTTGCAACTTTCCGTTTCCACCAGTTCGCAGACCACTGCCGGACTCAGTTCGCCGACTTATTCTATCGGACAGTCAAGCCAACGGATTATCGTGAATAATACCGCGCTTACTAGTTACATTGTTGGAGAAAATTCTGATTATACAGTCACTATAACCACGAGCAGCGACGGACCCCTTATTGGTGGGGCCAGCCATATTTTAGTCACCTTCCCTGACGACACCGTTGTTCCAGGGTCATTTGGCGCTGGCAGCGTCAAAGTCAACGGCACTAATGCGTCCGCTACCTCTGTATCCCTGCTCGTAGACATTACCGTTCCGAGTCCCGACATTCCAGGCAATTCTACAATTGCGATTTACATCCAAGGTCTGCAAAACCTCAACTATGCCAGCAATGGAAATACCGTAACTGTTTCCACCAGCGCTCAACCTATCAGCATCGGCAGCGGAGGTGCTTATAACATTGTGAAATCACCCACGCTCGTAACCGTGTCAGTCCCCTCAGTTACTCCGAACAATGTAAATGTGCCCGCCGCGTATGCGTTCAATGTCACCACCACCGTTGTTCTCCGTTTGAACAAAGGCCAGATCATTGTTACCTTCCCCCCCAGTGCCAGCATTCAAGCAGGTCCTATTGCCGGTGCTACCATCAACGGTATAGTAGCCTCCGCAACCGGATCAGGAAACACCATAGCACTTATTCCTATAACTCCCATGACAGATTTGGCACCCGCGATTTATGGCATTGCCCTCCCCAACGGAGTTTTATTGAACCCCAGTACCGTTTCCAACACGTTGCGCGTTGCCACTTCGGCTCAAGCCGAAGGCAGCGCGGCCTATACGCTTTTCCCCTCTGCCACGACCATCACCCAGCCGGATGTCGCTATTTCCCCTTCCAGCGGCGGTGCGGCTGCGCAATATACCATTACTTTCAATGTCGGAGCCTTGGGCCGTTTGGGACCGGGCAGCATTATCACTGTGGAATTCCCCAGCGGTACGGTATTACCCGCTTCAATTGCCGCAGGCAACATTACGGTCAACGGGACTCCAACAGACGCAGGCACTGTTTTCCCTGTAGGCCAAGTCATCCAAGCCCTTGTCCCTGCCGGAGTTTCCGTCCCTGCCAATGGCGCCGTGAGTTTGGTTTTCGCGCAAGTTGCCAACATTCAAAACCCTGGCGTCACCGGCGGCATCACACTGCCGGACGTGCATACCGATGCCGAGCAAACGCCGGTTATTTCCAATTTTTATTGGATCACGGCTGATTCCAATATCAGCACCCCAACGGCATCCGTGAACCCGGCTACCATTTTCGCCAGATCCCAACATACCATCGACTTCACCATGGGAGCAGGCGGAAGCCTGCAAGCCGGTGTGGATCACATTTTCCTGATTTATCCCTCGACCTTTACGCTGCCTTTGAACATTCCGGCTTCCAGCATTACTGTCAGCAATGGCGCCACGGTAACTGCTTACGCGGCAACCACCGTGCGGGTCCGCTCCGGGAACGTTCTCGACATCACCTCGCCCATCTCGGTCAGTTCCCTGCCTGGAAACAAGGCCGTGCATATCGTCATTTCATCCGCTTCGGGCATTACCAACCCTTCGCTGCCCGCAGCTGCAAACATCATCAAGGCCTATACCAGCATTGAGCCTGTGCAAATGTCTTCCGTGCCGTTCTCGATTGGCGCTTCAACCGGCACCTTTATTACCCAGCCGCAAATCGATTTGTTCCCAGCTTTCACCAAGTCGGCCGCTCGTTACCGTATTAATTTCAGCTTGGGCAGTTTGGGCGGATTGGTTTCCGGCATCAGCACCATTACCATTCAATTCCCGGCCAATGCCTTGCTCCCGGCCAGTGTTCCAACAGGCTACATTTCCCTTAACGGCCAGCCCACCACGGTTCCGGCCACCTTTGTTGGGCAAAACCTCACCATTACCACGCCGCTCACCTTGGCTGTCAGCGCAGCCGTGGAACTGACTATCGACAGCCGCGCCGTAATACGCAACCCCGTCACCGAGGGTGATTATTCTCTGCTCATCAGCACCAGCAGCGAACCCACGCCAGTGCAATCCGTTCTGTACCATATAGCGACCGCCACCTGGAACGACGTGATCGTTTACCCGAATCCCATCAACCGGCAGGACTCGGCCAATAAGGCATTCACCTTCATACTCATCCCCACGCAAACCGCCACCTTCCGCGTTTATACCCTGGACGGGCATTTGGTGCGGGCCATCAATAAATCCGACGATACCGACCGTATTGTTTGGGATTTGAAAAACGAACAAGGCAGCTATGTGGCCAGTGGAATTTACATTTACAAAATCACGGGGCCGGATGGGTTTAAGAAAGGCAAGTTGGCGGTAAAGAATTAACCTTAGTTGAAATAAAAAGGGGCGGCCAAAAATCGGCTGCCCCTTTTTATTTCACGTTCCCTGCGTAGGGGCGCGATTCATCGCGCCCCCGTAATGCCGGTTCGGGATTGGGCGCAATAAATTGCGCCCCTACGGCCTAATACCCGGCAAAATTTTAATGTTTGCCTTTGAATTTAATCTGCGGCAGGTTTTTAAAATGCTCGTCTTGGGTCCATAGGACGGCTTTTTCCATTTGTGCCGTGGCATAAATGATACTGTCGGCCATGGGAAGCTTGAACCGCAGGCTTATGATCCCTGCTTTTAGGGCAATGTCCTCGCCCAATGGCACAATCCGCCCTTGCTTCATTTGCGCCACCGCGCGCAAAGCCCCGGCTTCATCGGCAACTAAATTAACCTTTTTGAAAACTTCATATAGGCAAATGGTGGGAACAACCAATTTCTCAATGTTTTCAATCGACTTGGAAAAAAAAACTGCATTGGGGCCGTCAAAAAAATATTCCAGCCAGCCTGAAGTATCCACTAGATTCATGCCCGGTCATCTTCTTCGCGGGTAAACGACGGGTCCAAACCTTTTAAAAATCCGCGCGTGCTGCGCATGCGCTTAACCGGGACCAGCTCGATCCTGTCGTCAAAACTGATGACCTGAAGTTTTTCCCCGGACTTAAGCCCCATTTTCTCCCGGACGCGTCCCGGTATGACCAGTTGAAACTTAGGAGACAAGACAACAAATTCCATATCGATCACCTCTTTGTATTACAAATATCATATCGATAAAATTTTGTCAACCTATCATTGAGCACGTGCCCAAATCAAGCAGGAATTTCACCGCCTAAAACACTCCGCGTACTCTGCGTCTCCGCGGTGAACCCTGCCCTAAATCGCCCTCACTTTTTTATCAAAGCCATTTTATCAATCACCAGGTTTTCAGACCCGTCGCTATTTCTGGTTTTCACCCGCACCATATATATGCCATTGGCCAAATCCCCGACAAAAATATCCTCAATATGCCGTCCTGCTGAAGAATAATTATATCTGAACGTATTTACTTCCCTGCCGCTTGGGGTGAATATTTTCACCTCCACGTCCGCGCCCTGCCGGGTAAAAATATTCAAATGCGCAACTGAACCACGCACCGGGTTGGGGCCGCATGCCACACGCAGGGGTTCGGACCAGGAAAATGGAGTAACAGTGGGCGTTACAGTCGGAGTAGGTGTATATGGCAACGGGGTCGGTGAAACAGTAGGCGTCGATGTTATGGTAGGACTAATGGTTACGGTTGACGAAATCGTCGGAGTGGGAGTAATGGTTGCAGTCTGGGTAACGGTGCCAGTGGGGGTAGGCGTTGGTATGATGACCAAAACATTGCTTGAAAAAACAGATGTATTGTGTCCGGCTGCATCCGTCGCTAGAGCGCAAACATAATTTCCGCTGACCAAACCTGCCGGAACCAAACTCCATGTTCCGCTGGCCGTGACCGAAGTACTGCCGACAAAGGCCAAACTTCCGCCAGCTAAACCAACACGCGGTTCAGCCCGAAAAATCTCAATATAGTCATATGCTTGACCTGTACCCATCACCAAGTTATTAGTAGCCAAGGTAATTGTCGGGGCACTGCTTCCTACAGCACCGCTGAAAGTAATCCCATTGCCGGAAAATGCACAGATAGTATTACTAAATAATCCGTTACTGGTTGTTGTCCCATCCTGAATAAAAATCGCAGTTTGGACATTGGTGATAAGATTGCCGGGCCCACCTTTCTGCCCCACAATATTGTGATTCGCTCCATACCCTATTAGAATTCCATATTGAGTCGTTGATGCCGGAACAAGGCCAGAGGGCAATATACCAATAAAATTGCCTACTAACGTATTCCCCGAGCCGCTGACTCCCACATTATTGGTAGCATTTTTGCAACAAATAAAATTGCCCTCATGGAGACCTGAGCCTCCAACCAAACTTCCAAAATTCGTTATTATAAGACCATTAATCTCATTTGCAAATGTATCTCCTACGGCATTAAATCCAATCCAATTGTTTTGTATAAAAACCTGGGGATTTGCGTAGCCTGTGTAAATATCTGTATTATTGTTTCCAGCAATAATATTTTCATAACCCAATTGTGGCAAGCCAATAAAATTCCGTGAAGAAGAATCGGTTGTATACAGTTCCAACCCTATTCCAATTTGATTTGGAATCGCTGCCGTCTGCGCGGAATTCAAGCCAATGATATTTCCGCATATAGTATTACCTTGGCAAGGTGATCCGCCGTAAAACCTGATACCATTGTACGTATTACCAGAAATAAGATTCCCTTCATTAGCTAAACGATTCCCGCCTATTAAATTCCGATTTGCATTCGATATATAAATTCCAGTGCCATTTGGCAAAGCGGCCGTACCAAGACTGTTGACTCCAATATAATTGTTTACGACAATACTACCCGTAGAATATAAACCTATTCCAACATGGTCAATACCTGAATTGCCAGAAATTATATTCCTCTGACTGACATTGATCGCCCCAATGATATTATTGGCACCAACTACCGAAATCCCCCATAAATTCCCAATACCGGCCTGATCTGCCCAATTTGTGCCAATACGGCAGCCATAAACCCGATTATTATTCGAGTATAATGCAATCCCAACAGCAGAATTCACCACGGAAATATTTTGAATCGTACTGCCATCCGAGCCATTTTGAAAGACCAATGAACTAAACGAGGTATTAATTGCACCAACTACCTGAGTTGATCCACCGTCAATAAAAATTGGGCGAGTAATATTTATCGTGCTATAAACGGTAATGGAATTACTTCCAAGGCTAAATGAAATCGTGTTCGCTTCAGTATTGTTGTTAGCCTGTGTTATGGCATCCCGCAAAGTCCCCGCCCCGCTATCCTCCCGGCTGGTCACGGTAAAATTAGCCGCCCACCCATTGCACGCCAAGCCCACCGCAAAAACTAAAAAGAAGAAATATTTTTTCATGTTTTTATTTCCCTCCTCGTGATGCTGTAAGGTTAAAAATTAAACCCCTTGTACAAAAACTGTAAAAAACAAAGAAAATTTCATAGCTTGCCTCGCTTATTTCCTTGAACCAACCGCTTTGCCTTTTTAGCGCCAAGTGGGAGAAAATTTTCCCCAGTGACTACTTTTTTGCCCGTGCCGGACTCAAACACCAACCGTGCTTTTTTAGCAATTACGCCGCCTTTTTTGCCCGCGATCGCATTTTCTTCCATTCCAGTCGCTTCCACTCCTTCGGCAATTTGACGGGTTGAAAGCTCAGCCAAAGCGGTGAAAATTAATTCGGCTTCGCTCATATGATCCCTCAAATTTTGCGTTTTTAGGCCCTTTAGTTCCTTGTGTTGGTTGACACTGACCTCGGCCCATTCCTGGTGGATTATGTTGGTGAGTATGGCGTATTCTTCCTCTTTGGTTATTTCGTGATTTTTCCAATAGTCCGTCAACTTATTGCGGGTTTCCTGGCCGGTCATGCGTTGTTGTATCCATTTTTCACTTCGGCCGTGCTGTTTCCAGAATTCCCGGGCCCGGTCAAGGGAGCGGGCCGGGTCCGACATGTCCTGTATGCGTTCATAGCCGACTTTGGCCAGCCAAAGCTTGATCGGCTCTGCTTTGGGGCTGGGGATGGATTGGATAAGCCGAAATAAAGTTTCCGGGTTAGCGACGTCAGTTAAATATTTTTTCCCATCCGCTGACTCAAGTTTCAGTTGGTGACATTTTGTCACCGACTGACTGCCTTCCTTTTTCAGTCTTTCTTTGAGCTTATTCCAGTATTTTCTTGCTGTCTGAAAATCCGGTTGTTGTATCAATGCCTGGATAATGTCCACGACGGAAAAATACCACATCCCGGTTTTTTCGTCGTAACTTCTGCGAATTTTGAAATTTTCAAATACTGCCAGTGGAATGTTGCTCATTCTCCGCCTCCGTTTTATCAATAATTTAACGCAACCCCTGCCCTGCTTATTTTTCCAACGGTTTCCTAATCACGGCTGTGGCATCTTCGTCAATATCCCGTGCTACTGAATTCACCTCGGCCAAACTAAGCTTGGGATCAACTTTCACAATAACAAACGCCATTAAAACTTTCCCATGATGCCCAAGCACCGAGCCGTAAAACCCGCGCTGAATTCCCTGGTCAGTGCCTTTATTTAAAATGATTTTCACGGGACGGCCGCCTACTCTTTGCACTTCCAGAATATCGGCAGCAATCTTTTCCGACGGCGCATCGGGTTCACGCTGAACATCCGGTTTGTACGCCGGTTCTTCCATTGAAGTCATTTCCTTAACTTGCGGAAAGGCGGCAGCCAGTAGTGATGACTTTGCAGGCGGGGTGGTTGGTGCGTCGCTGAAGCGCAGCATCAAAGACAAACGGTGCTGATGAACGCTTAGCACGCCCAAATCATAATGATACGCGTAATCAAGCTCAAAGTTAGCCGGGCGATAGGATAACCCGGCGGTCATTTCCTGCCCGGTATATCCCGCGCGCACGCCCAAGGTTTGGGTATACCAGTACTCCGCTCCTATCCGGACATTAAAATGCGAATGTTCGGAAAATTCAAAATCCGTGGTTTGAATTAAGTGATTGAAATACAGGGCCTCTTCGGAACGGAAAAATTTCAAGGCCACGCCTAATTTGGCGTTTATTAATGAAGACTCGGCATTGCCGCCCGAGTCGTATAAATGCTGAGAAAGATTTTGCACATTTAAGCCCACCATATGATCCAAATAAAGTATGGGTTGCCACAACACCCCCAGGTCCAAACCCGGGCCCATTGCGGAATAACCTTCATAACCTTGTTGCAGAAATTTCAGACTCGCACCCAGGCTTAAGCCCGGAACCAATCCATAGACTTTACGGCCATAACTCACAAAAACCGTATTTTCCGAATTGTAAAAGTGTCCTAAAAATTCGGCGTTTTCGTCATTTGTATTAATGGCGCCAATAGAAAAATTCATCCACGCTATGGAAAAATTGCCGGCATTTGGCACTAAGAAGGCATAACTCAAAAAACTCAGACTTGCATCATTGGGCAAAATCGCATACTGCAAACAGGCTTGGTAAACATCCAGCTCCATTTGCGACAATCCGGCGGGATTCCAATACCCGGCGGTAGCGTCGTCTGCCACGGCCACAAACGCCCCGCCCATGCCGCTGGCACGCGCTCCCGCCCCCTGCCGGAGATAGTCTGCCGCGCCATAATTAATATTATCCGCAGCCCAATTCAATGTCGGCATCCCAATTAAAACAAAAAACAACAGAGCTTTCTTCATGTGCCCCCCCAAAATTAATTTGCCTGGTTAAAACAAAAAACAATCTAAAAATCAAAGTCGAGTATATCAATTTTTCCCATACACGTCATTTTTTTATACTTTTTTGACCACTTCCAGGCAAAAACGTTGCACAAAATCGCGCCCCCTTTTTGCCAAAGAGGGGGCCGGGGGGAGTTCAGGGTTGAGGGTAACTTGACCATTTGTCTTTTTTTATTTTTTGAAATAGGACCGCGCGCGTTTCGCCAATTCGCGGCCGTCATAAACCGACTGGAGGGGCGCCCAGAACCAATGCGGGACCGGCAACCCCGCGGCGAAATATTTACAAAACGTTTTCAATTCAACGGCGCCTTTGGGTGTATCCAGCGAGTCTTCCAGATATTCCAGCATTTTTTCCAAAACCTGTTCCGGCTGCGGTGCAACTTGAGGCATACCTGATTTTACCAGGTTTGCAATCTCGCGGAATATATAGGGGCGCGAAATGGCGGCGCGGCCGATCATGATGCCATCGCACCCGGTTTGTTGAAACATCTTCAGGGCGGATTCCGCGCTGATGACATCGCCGTTTCCAATTACCGGAATACGCAGATTTTCTTTGACCCAGGCACAATTTTATCCCACCGCGCCGGGCGCTTAAACCCATCCTTGGGCATACGGGCATGCACCGTAACGGCATCAACACCTTCGTCTTCAAAAATTTCAAGAAATTTAATAAAAGCCGCAGCTTCAAATTCATTGGGAATCCGGATTTTGACTGTCAAAGGACGGGAGGTAACTTTGCGCATGGCTTGCAATACCTTGGCAACCCTCGCAGGATGGGTTAATAATTCCGCGCCCCACCCCCAGCACATGATTTTTTTCTTCGCACAGCCCAAATTCCAATCAAACCCAAAAGGATTCAAGGGTAATAATTTTTCCATGGAACGCACCAACGCGTCCGTATCATCGCCCAGCAATTGCACCATGACATCCTGCTCAATGCCCAGCCCTTTCCATAGGGGCGATTTGAGAGATTCGCCGGGAATCCTGCGGGAATTAAGCATCTCGGTATAGAATAAACCGCAGCCCCCGTAATATCGCACCAAGGCGCGAAATGCCTGGTTGGTGACATCCATCATGGGTGCCAGCATTAGGGGCGGGGTTATGCTTTGATTGCCAAGCCTAAGGTTTGCCTGCGGCATGGGGGCCGGTTATCCGCGGGTTGGTTTGGGCTGGGGTCGATACTGATTGGTCAAGGGCAGCCGCCGGTCGCGCCCAAAAGCTTTGGGCGTAATTTTTATACCAGGGGGCGCTTGACGGCGTTTGTATTCACTTCTATCCACCAAACGGATAACCTCCATCACCACTTTGGAATCATGCCCCATTTGGATAATTTCATCGGGCGACTTGTCCTCCTCGACATACGCCTGCAAAACAGCATCCAAAACAGGATAAGGCGGCAATGAATCTTCGTCTTTTTGACCAGGGCGCAATTCCGCGGTAGGCGGGCGCCGCAGGGTGGATTCGGGAATAATTTTCCAGCCGGCGCGTTCATTGATCCACTGGGATAACTCATAAACCAGCATTTTCGGGACATCTTTGATGACCGCAAAACCTCCGGCCATATCTCCGTAAAGCGTGCAATACCCGGTCGCAATTTCGCTTTTATTGCCCGTGGTAAGCACCAGCCATCCGTAGCGGTTGGAAAGCGCCATGATTATATTTCCGCGAATGCGCGCTTGCAAATTTTCATACTCGACGCCTTGCGTTCCTTCACTTAAAACCGGCTGCAATTCATCCCGATACATTTGAAATATTTTCCCGATCGGAACGGAAAGAAACCGGATTTTCAGATTGTCCGCCAATTCACGGGCATCGTTCAGGGTTTCGCCCGATGTGTATTCCGATGGCATGGTTACACCCACCACGCGTTCTTTCCCCATAGCTTCCACGGCAATGGCGGCTGTGAGGGCTGAATCAATTCCTCCGCTTAATCCGATAACCACATGGGAAAAACCATTTTTTTGCACATAATCCCGTGTGCCCACAACCAGGCCGGTAAACACCTCTTCAACGCGGGTTAACTCATGCGGCAGCGCATCCATCGGCTGCCACTCCGTTTGGGCCATGTCTTGCCATTCACGCGAACTGCACGACCAAGTTCCTGAATGTTCCTCCAAGTCCAACATAAGCACGGATTCCTGAAATCGGCCGGAAGACGCAAGCAATTCTCCCGTGGAATTAAAAAACATATTTCCGCCGTCAAATACCAGTTCATCCTGCCCGCCCACCAAATTGCAATAAACCATACCTGCGTGATTGCGGCAAGCAAACCCCGCTAAAATTTCTTTCCTTAAAATTAATTTATCAGCATGAAAAGGCGAGGCGGAAATATTCACGATCAAATCAACCGGACATTGCTGAAGCTGTGTTTCATACTTCCCGGCTTCAATCCAAACATCTTCGCAAACGCTGAGTGCCAAACGGATATTTTTAACTGTTATGGCCACCAATTGGCCGCCGGGTACAAAATACCGTTTTTCATCAAAAACCCCATAATTGGGCAGTTCAATCTTTTGGTAAACGTCCTGTATTTCACCGTTTTTCAACCAAGCCGCGGCATTAAAAACAGCCCCGTTCTTTTTTTGAGCAAAACCAACAATGGCATCGATGCCCTGCGTATGTGCCGCAATGTGTTCCAATTGTTCTTGCGTATCACTTAAAAAATGTTGTGTCAGCAATAGATCTTCAGGCGGGTATCCGCACAACGCCAATTCCGGAAATACGATCAAATCAACGGCTTGACCGCGCGCGGTTTGAATAAAACGGGATATTTTCGCTGCATTGGTTTCCAAGGCACCCATGACCGGATTCATTTGCACAACCGCAATCCGAATAGAGGACATGATATTCTCCTATTGTACCCGGTAAATCCTTAATTTCTGGCCTGGCTGTATATACCGTTTGCTGCGAACCGGTGCATTCCACTGAATGATTTTCGCAATGGTGGTATGGTGCTTTCGGGCGATGGTATACAAACTGTCCCCGGCCCGAATGGTATATACCACATAAACGCCTTTGAAACGCCGGCGCGCTATCTCTTCGGCATTCAAAAATTTTCGTGCATCCGGAAGCGCGGCAAATACGGTTTTAAATTTCTCCGCCGTGCCGACCGGCAAACGCAGCAGATATGCGTCCGAACCGGGAGGGGTGCAGTTTTTGGTAAGTTCCGTGTTCAAATCCGCAATCGCTGCCAGGGTGACTCCGGCACATTCCGCAACGATTTTAAAATCAACGGCGCCGGGTACTTCCACTTCCTCAAAATTTTCTTTTGCATCCAAAACCGGGTTAAACCCGTAAAGTTCAGGTTCACGGCTGATGACCAAGGCGGCATAAAACCGCGGAACATAGGCCTCGGTTTCGGGCGGAAGCGCCAATTGCCAATAATCCCGGACACTTTGATTTTTAATGGATTGCCATACCCGTCCCGAGCCGGCGTTGTACGCCGCCAAGGCAAGATCCCAATCATTAAATTCCTGGTAAAGGGATTTCAAATGACGTATCGCAGCCAAAGCGGCTTTGCCTGGATCACGGCGTTCATCAACCCACAAGTCGCTTTTCAAACCCACCATTTCCGCAGTACTCATAATAAATTGAAAGAGTCCCACGGCCTCTTTATTGGAACGATTGCGGGGATTAAAACCCGATTCCACCAAGGCTAAATAAATCAGATCTTCCGGCAACCCTTCCTGCCTGAAATATTCACGTAATTTATCCAAATACCTTCCTGAGCGGCGCAACCAACGCGCAAATTCCTCACGGCCGACTGTTAAAAAACGGTCAATTTCTTTCTCAACGCGCGGATTAAAAGGCACCGCCAAACTAAACCGTTCAGGTTCCAATTCCGGAGAAACATCGTGCAAAAAACGGTTTAAACGCACGGTCAACAAAGACAGCGTGGAGGTCAATTCCGCATATTTTTTTACTTGCATTTCAGGAACAGTCAACGAAGGCGAGTATAAAAGCAGCGCCGCGGATTTGGACGCTTGCTCCGACCCTGTAAAATCCCCTAACTTATATTTCACAAAAGCATCCGCCAGCTGCAATTGCGCGAAAGTAAGCAACGTATTCCCTTCGGCCACAGCCGTATCCGTGGTGGCCTGAACCGTCCTGATTACGCTTGCAGCCGCCAGAAAACCCAAAAACATATATTTCACAACCTTATTCCATACTTTCAAGAGTAGTTACCTTTCCGGCCTTGATTTGCGAACTTGGAGATACAGATTAACAAAGGTTATTGCATTTGACAATAGTTCAGGTATTTATTTACGGTTGCTTGCTGCAGGGAACGGTTTAAAACCGTTCCCTACGCAGGGCATGATATCCGATACCCTGCGGGGGCTGGGCCCTAGGGTGATTCACAGTGTATTCATATGCGCGGATTTTTCTTGTGTATTCACAATCATATACTGTCCCTGGGCTAATGCGCCCGGATTCACCACCAGGGTATTCCCGATCTCTTCAACCCCGGCCGCTTTCGGAACATGGCCGCAGAATAAAAAAGACGGTGACACTGCATGAATGATCTCATTGACAAACTGCGTTCCTTTATGCACGCCATCCTCAACATCCAGTTTGGAAACCGGCGGTGAATGAAAAACCAGAATACGGGGCGGATTTAAAAAATGCATGCGCCGGGTTCCAAAAACGCATTCGTGTTGCGGATAATGTAAAAGAAAATAATCTTCCTTTTCGCCCGTGGTTATTTCCCCGCCGAAACCCGTGAAAATAAACGTGCCTACCTTCGTAACGTTTTCATGCAGGAGAATGATGTTGTCCGAAAGAAATGCCGATTGCTGCATAAATAAAAAATAACGCTCCTCCGGGGCATCCAAATGCCCCGGCACCAACATCACCGGAATGCCCAGCGAGTCCATTGCCTGGGTAAATTCCTTGTATTGCCTCAGATCATGCAGGGCTTCCTGCATGATCTCCGCCTGGTTGCGGTTCGGAATTTTCCCCTCGCGCCGGGATTGCATCCACTCATCCCTGCGGGCTTGGCCGCGCACAATGTTTCCGCAAAAACAAACCGCGTCCAAGGAATACTCCGAACATTTGCGGATCATGTCACGCAAGCGGTCCATTTCGCCCAACAATTCCGAGATCACCAAAATTTGCATGACGCCCTCTCCTTCAAGCAGCAAGTTCTGCAAATCCGTTCCATGGCAGCTTGTGAATCAAACCAAAGTCAACAAACGGCGATCCACCAACACTTCCACGCCCCGGCCATGTTGCATATTACCATTAACGGTATTTTGCCATTTGACCCGCAGTTTTTTAGCTTGAGCTCCGGCCGGGGTTATTACTTTTCCCCGCGTTCCGGCTAAAACGTAACGTTTTTCTTCCAATTTAAAATTCACCAGCATTAAAACATCACTGCCTTTGGCAATTTTAGGCTGCCCGTATAAATGAACGGCATACCCCAGCTGATTCTCAAAATATTGATTTTTACTCGAGGAAATTAAAAAATCCTGGACTTTTCCGGCAAAACGATCCACCCGGTTCACTACGGCATACGTCTTTGAATTTCGTGAAATAACTTCTTCCTTCATCAACATCGAAAACGCCAATTTTATCTGATCCCAATAACGGAAAGCCAAGTCTTCAATGGTTTCCACCCAAATCTTGATGGTGCCGTCCTTTTTAACCCAGCCCTTCAGATAATTGTCATAACCGGCCGGGTTTAATCCGGCATGGTCAATAATTTCCTGATGGGCCTTATCACTAATGTATGTATGTTTTTCCAAGTCCACCAGAAATTTAATCTCACTGGGGCGAGAACCCGATAGCGACATTGCGTTTTGCCTCCCGGCCGAAAATTAATTCAACGCCTAATTATAACGCATTCCGCAAGGAAGCGGCAATGTAAAATGCTTTTTCTATATTTCCCCGGACGCCGCTTCCCGATTGTATTCCACGAAAGCGTAGGCATTGTGATTATGAATACTTTCCATATTCTCGCTTTCTACGGTGAACCAAATGATGCGCGGGTCATTCCGCAGGCTTCGGGCTATTTCGCGGACAATATCCTCAACGAAAGCCGGATTATCATACGCCCGTTCGGTCACGTATTTTTCATCTTCCCGTTTCAACAGCGCGTACAAGTCGCAAACCGCGCATTTTTCAACCAATTCGATTAATTCTTCAATCCAAACCAAACTGTTCATCCGGGTGGAGACGGTCACGGTTGAGCGCTGGTTATGCGCACCCCGTTCGCTGATTTCTTTGGAACAGGGGCATAAGGTCGTCACCGGCACTTTAACGGTCAGCACAAAATCTTTGCGCCCATCGCGATGTTGGCAGGCCATCATGGTGCAGAGATATTCCATCAGGCTGGTGGCTTTCGATACCGGCGCTTGCTTTTCGATAAAATAAGGGAACGACATTTCCAGATAAGCCGCTTCCGAGTTAAGGCGTTCCCGCATGTCTTGCAGTATGTCATCCAAATTCCTGACGTCGATCTCCCGCTGATACCGATTGAGCACTTCAATAAACCGGCTCATGTGTGTGCCGCGAAATTGCTCCGGCAATTGCACATAAAGATTTATATCCGCCACGGTGTGCTGGGCGGCATGGGCCCGGTCCAAAACCGAAATCGGATATTTGATGTTCCGAATTCCGACTTTATTAATGGCGATGTTGCGGTCATCCGGCTGATTTTGAACGTCTTTCATGATTCCTCACTTTCTCCACGGTAAAGCACACTGCTGTTTTTCGTTTCCCAAAGTTCAATCTCATACAGCCGCGCCGGTGCAAACACCCCGGTGTCTAAACGCCTCCAAATCGTGCGGGCAATATTTTCCGAAGTCGGAACCACCTTACTAAATTCAGGCAACGCATTCAATTCCCGGTGGTCAAGCCAGCCGACAATTCGATCCTCTAAAACCGCGTTTAATTCCTCAAGATTGAAAAGCATGCCGGTGACAGCATCCGGTTGTCCTGCAAGGGTTACTTTCAATTCATAATTATGCCCATGAAGAGATCGGCAGCCTTTCCCAAAAGTTCGTTGATTCTCTTCCTGGGATAACCTTTGGGAAACCAAACGATGCGCGGCGCAAAACCCGACTTTCTTGCTCAAAAAAATCATACGCTCCCTCAATTCCCAATGAATCCTAAAATCGCTTCATAGGTTTGGCGCGGGGCCTCTTCTTGGGGAAAATGCCCCACTTTGGGAAAACCCCGCACTAAAATTCCCGGCGTATTTTTTTGAAACTCCCGCACGAATTTCGCCGGACAATAGGGATCATTATCTCCAAACAGCAAAAGCGTCGGAACCTGCAACCGCTCTTGAAACGACGCGTACGAGACGCGGGTACAACCGCGTAAGACCGCCAAAAAGCCTTTCCGGCCTTCATAGGTGCTCACGGGTTGATAATACTGTTCCACCACGTTCTCCCAGGCGGAATAAGGCGACGTCCATCCGGTTTTCAACCACGCACGGAACCAAGTATGATTTAAAAAAAGCATACTCCAAACCTCTCCCACCAAGGGCCAACGCCACCAGGGGCCCAAACCATCCACACCCAAATTTCCGCACAATGGCGAAATGAGCACTAATTTTTTAGTCAGATTCGGATAATTGGCCGCAAACGCCAATCCGACACCCGCTCCCAAATCATGTCCTACCACATCTACTTCTTTCACTTCCAATTTATCCAAAAATAATTTAACGATCAGCGCGAAATCATCCGGAGTATAACAGCGCCCTTTTTTTCCCGAATATCCTTGTTCCGGGAGATCCAAGGCAATTACTCTATGTTTTTCCCAAGCATAGCGGAAAATCCGGGCAAAAGATTCGGCATGCATCGGAAACCCGTGCAATAAAATCACGGTTTTCCCTTCACCTTTTTCAAGATAATGAAGTTGCACGCCTTCCACGGTAAGATAGTTTCCGTGAGCAATAAGATCCGGCTTGACCGCCGGATTTTGCTTAAGAAACCATACCAGCCAAATTAAAAAAAACGCGCCTAAAAACGTCCAAAGTATTGCCCGCAACCAATGAATCCAAGCCATACCGAATTATCTCCAGATTCCGTTTTCAACGGGGTGCATATGTAAATTATGCAAGTTATCCGTTAACCAGCGTTTGGTAAAGTCCGGCCACCCGGCGGGCGGAATAATCAAGGCTGAAGCGTTCGCTCACTGTTTTCCGCCCGGTAATGCCCAATTTTTTCCGATAAGCCGTTTGGCGCATAAGTTTCCCCAAACGTTCCGTCAGCTGACTTGCATCGCCCGCCCTAAATAATTCGCCGTTCACGCCCGGTTCAATAATTTCAGGGATCCCGCCCGAATCCGAACCCACGACGGCGCACTCCATGGCCATGGCTTCAATCACCACCATGCCGAAGGACTCAAACACGGACGGGCATGCCAAAATGTCGAATGTGCGCATGACTTCGGGCATGTCCGAACGGTAATTAATAAAATGAACTCTGGATTCCAATTGATTCCGGCAAACCGTTGCTTTCAATTCCGCCAAGTAATGCTCTTCCTGTTCGCCGACAGCTTTCCCCGCCAAAACCAAATGCCAAGCCGGTAATTGCTTGGACAAAGCACTAAATGCCTCCATCACGAGATGCGGGCCTTTCCCCGAATTCATACGCCCCACAAAACCCAGGACCCGCGCAGCCTGCGGAATCCCAAATTCCGTCCGCAGATCGGCATTTCTAACCCGCGCGAAATTCCAATGATGGTCTAAATCCAGCCCGTTGTAAATCGTCACAACTTTATCCGGCCGAATCCGTACCGTTTGTTTGATATTTTCCTCAACCACCCGGGAAACAGCAATCACCGCGTTGGTATGCTTATAAACCCAAGTATGAAACGGATCCAATTTGGGCTGGGTGGCATATACATGTTTTGTAAGAACCACGGGAATTCCGCCGGCCAGCCCCGATGCCGTGATACAATTCGAAAGATCACGCGACCAATGGGCATGGATGACTTGAATTTTTTCCCGCTTCAGAAAAGCAGCCAAGGCTAAAATAGGGCCGGGATCAAAATACCCCTGCATTCGGGTGGTAAGAACATTAAGACCCATGTCATTTCCGGTCCGCTCGATCAACGTTCCCGGCCTGGCCATTAGCCAAGTTGGATGTCCCAAGGCGGAGAGCTGATGGGCCAGGAGGGGGGGGATCAATTCCCGGCCGCCTACGCCCGGCGAGGAAATAATCTGAAGATTACGAATATTTTGACGATCCATCCGCAATGAGGGGTTCCTCCGGTCCGTTGTTTTCAGGATGAATGGCCGCCAGTTCAGCCGGCAGCGGACCTTCTGGTTCAACAATTTGGCCCGATACTTCCGTTTCATCTTCCAAAACCGGGCGCACTTTTTCCTGGTTGGGCATAAGTATTTTTTCCCCTTCAGGTCCCTGGCCGGCCATGTCCTCGTCCGTTTTTACGACTTTCGTATTTTTCTCCCGGGTGTGCACTTTAAAAATTCTTTCTTCAATTTTCGTCTGGCATTCCGGGCAAAACACTTGATTTTTTTCATCCAAACGCCACAAAGAAGTAGTGGCTTGGAGAACGCATTTTTTTTGATTGCATTCCACACCCAGCGCTTGCCCAATTTGAAAAATAGCCTCGGTAACTGCCCGGCGCAGGAACAATTCACGTTTTGGGTTCTTTTTATAGAATTCTTCCCGCAAACGAGCCAACGCCAAAACCGCTGAAGCACGTTCCACCGTATGAACTCCAAAAACAAACGTCTTTTCACCGGCAAACATATCCGCGTCAACAATCCCCAAAACCGCCAATAGATTCTCCCGCTTGCGGCCCGCCGCCACCGGCAACAGTTTTTCAGCATTGAATTGACGCCGCTCATCCGAATAAGCCGCAGTTTCAGGCTCTTCCGAACGGCCGATTCTGACATGAACTTGATATACTTTCCGCAAAGCTACGGCAATTTCTTCCAGCACATCCACTAAAACTTTACCCAAGGGTATCAATAAAATTTCTTTGGATATCTCATGCGCTCGATTCATAATCCCCCCATGAAGCACCCTGCGGAAAAACCGCAGTCGCTTTTTTTATACTCCGCACTATTTTTTACAAACATGCACAATCCAGGCTCCGGCATTTATCGGCCGGGTATATGTTTCGCCTAGGAAAACACTGGGTTTCAACCAGGATTATTCTTGGGAAGAAAGCAATTTCAATCGCCGGTCGCGGTTGCGCCGCTCATTATCGCGCCGGTCGCGTTTGCGCCGTTCGAACGGGACATATAAAATAATGCTCCGCCGGTCTTCAAACCGGCGTTCCAGCGCACGGCGCTCCGCCGCCCTGCGGTCATGCAGCATCATCAACGCTTTGGGCCGAATGGCCCGAAAAATCAAATAATGGCTCAACGCCGAAACGCCCATTAAAATTAAATCTCCGGATTCAACTTGTTGCTTGGCGAACCATTCCTTTAAGCCAAACCCCATGGGCCAAAATCTCTGCCGTTTATACACACGCCCTTTCTTCCCCTGGGCCTTGCGCTGATGGCAACGAAACAAAACAGGTTCCTCGTTATCGCCGTTGATATTGATCATAACTACTTTAATCAGATCTTCCTGCTGAAAACAGTAGGCCGGGATGTCCATGTTCGAAAGATTTAAATACCCGTCCTTCAGTTCGGTCGGTGAAAGGCGATTTTCAAAAACACTATCCGGCAAAACTTCTTCGCGAAAAATAACCTGACTCCAAAACTGTTTCACCTTGTGCATACGGCCTCGCTCCTGTTTTCAACACGGTAACCCGCGGTTTTAAATGACAACGTGCCTAAACCTTAAACTCCACCACCAAATCCTTTACTTTCAAGGCATCCTCGGCAAGCCTCTGGATCGAGGTGGTTATCTGTTCCAGAGAAGCGGTTTGTTCTTCCACCGAAGCGGCCATGGTTTGAGCTGCAGTAAAATTGCTGTTTCCCAAGGTTTGAACTTTGCGGACGCGTTTCATCATTTCCTTTAACGTATCGGTTTGCTGGTTCAGTTCATTTGAAATGCTTACCGAAACCGAAGCGGATTGATTGGCCGTCTTCATGATTTCTTCCAACGAAGTTCCCGCCTCATGAATGGTGTCGCGGCCGCTTTGCACTGCTTGCGTTCCCTGGCGGGTTGCCTCGGCCGTTTCGCGGGTTTCAATCTGAATTTGATTAATTAAGCTCTGGATCTGCTGCGAAGCGCTTGCGGCATTTTCCGCCAATTTCCTGACTTCTTCCGCCACCACCGAAAAACCCCGGCCGGTTTCCCCCGCGCGGGCGGCTTCAATGGCCGCGTTCAACGACAATAGATTCGTCTGCGAAGCAATGCCCTGAATGGTTTCGACAAACCCCGCAATATCCGCGAGCGAACTGCTCAGATGCCGCATGCGTTCTTCAATCACATCCATGCTTTGCGCAATCCCGTTGATCTTCAAAACCGACTCCTGCACAGTCTCCCCGCCGCGTTTGGAAACCGTTTGGGTTTCCTCGAATATTTTAGTTGAATTTTCAGCTTTATGCGTGATTTCAAGCAAAGTGTTGGCCACCTTGTCAATAGAGGTGGTGGTGGCCGAAGTTTCCTCTTCCTGTTTCTGCAAATCATGGGTAAATGTTTGAACCGTCGAATTAATTTCATCGGCCGTGGCATTCAATTCTTGCGCTGTGGAAGAAAGTTCTTCCAATGACGCCGACATCTGATCAATCAACCCCAAAGTGCTCGCCACAATTTTTTGTACATTTTCAATAAAATTATTATACCACTTCGCCAGTTCTCCCAGCTCATCCTGCCTGCGTGTCTCCAGGCGGCGGGTCAAATCCGCTTTCCTCGACGCAATATCCTTCATCACCAGCAATAAATCATTGATCGGATTAAGCACCAGACGGTTAAAATAATTAACCGCCAAAACGCCCAACCCCAAACCGACTAAAAAAATAAAAATAAGTTGCCAGAATATTTTCCACTGTATGGAATAAAGCGAACGCAACGATAATCCGACATGGACTGATCCGGTTTTTTGGTCTTCTTTATCATTATCCGCAAACACATTGGCTTCCAAGTCGTATATTTTCTGCCCTCCGGGCAGATCAAATTGCCGTATCGTCACTCCGTCTTTTGAGGATGACTGCAGCAATACCCCCGCATTAAAATTAATATCCGTGGCGCCATTTTGCACTAAAACCTGGCCGTCATTGTTTAAAATAGCCGCCCAGCTGATATCCGCCTCTTTCATAATGCTGTCCACTAGTTCATACAAAGCATCACGCTCGATGTTGCCTACAAATTTCTGACTATTGTACGCCAAATGACGGGTCAATGCCCGGGCGCGCTCTAAAAATTCGGATTTTAAAAAAGTTTGTTGATAGAAATAGCTCAAAAAAAAGCTTAATAAAAATGCTATGATGATGAATGGGAAAATAAAAACAATAATGGTTTTTTTCAAGCTGCTCTTTTTAAGCATGCCCAACTCCTTCGCGTATCCCCTGCGTATGCTACCGCATCACTTGAACATCCGAAATTCCCGATAAATCAAGTCCCATCTGTTTTTGCGCATTGTCGTTTACAAACACAATCACTTTCCTGGGCGACTCAACTTTGCCAATGCTGCTCCCCGCGAGCATCTTCGAAATCAAATCCGATGACTGTTTGCCAATATCCGCATAATCCACGGAAAAAGCCGCCAAAGCGCCTGCTTTGACATGAAAAACCGACAAACCGATAAAGGGCAATTTTTGATTTTGGGCATGCTCAATAGTCTTCCCAACCACGGCCGGTTGGGCGACTATATTGTCAACCACCGACCAAATGGCATCCACTTTATCCTTAGTTAAATTGGTCAATGCCCCGGATATTTCAGTGGGATTCTCAATGGCAATCGGGATCAAGGTTATCCCAAATTGCCCGACAATTTCCCGGGCCTGGTTAATGGTTTTTTTGGAAAAATTCGGATTATATAAAACTCCGATTTTTTTCACATTCGGCAACAGCTTCGAAATCCGGTTAAATTGATCCGCAATTGGAATTTGCATGATCACGCCGCTGGCTTTTTTACCGGGCAGCTCCATGGGTTCAAGCACCATGGAATAAGCCACCGGAACAGTGCAGGCAGTATTTTTAATTGCATTAAGCGCGTCCGTGCCTAAAACCAGCATGGCTTCCGGCTTATTATTTCCCAAGGCGTTTTGCACCAGCCCCACTTTGGTGGCATCACCCTCCAAATTGATAACCGTGGTCGAAAAGCGGCCATCCTGTTCAAAGCCCTTGAGCGCCTCCTGATAGGGGGCAAGTGTCCGGCTCAAAACCACCAACACCATTTTTTCTGCCCGGGCGAATGGAACCACCCACAGCGTCAAAACGAGGCAACAGAATAAAACGTGCTTTACTTTCACCACCGTGCCACCTCCAGAACTAATCTACTTTAAATTTAACCACCAAATTCTTCACCTTCAGCGCATCTTCCGCCAGACGTTGAATCGCGATGGTAATTTGTTCCAAGGAGGCCGTCTGTTCCTGCACTGATGCCGCCATGGTTTGCGCGGCGGTAAAATTATTTTTTCCCAGCAACTGAACCTTCCGCATTCTCTGCAGCATATCTTTTAACACGTCGGACTGCTGCATTAACGCCCGCGAAATTTCCACGGAAATAACCGCCGACTGATTGGCTGTTTGCAGGATTTTTTCCAATGATTCGCCGGCTTGGTAAATGGTGTCCCGGCCTTTTTGAACCGCCACCGATCCTTCGCGCGTTGCGTCCGCGGTTTCGCGGGTTTCGGTCTGAATTTGAACAATCAGCAATTGTATTTGCTGAGAAGCGTTGGCGGCGTTTTCAGCCAGCTTGCGGACTTCTTCAGCCACCACGGAGAATCCCCGGCCGGCATCTCCGGCGCGCGCCGCTTCAATGGCCGCGTTCAGGGAGAGCAAATTGGTTTGCGACGCGATGCCCTGAATCGTTTCAACAAACCCGGCAATATCCGCCAAGGAACCGCGCAAATGCTGCATGCGCTCCTCAATGACGTTCATATTTTCGGCAATACTGTTGATTTTAGTCACCGATTGCCGGACCGTTTCCCCGCCGCGTTGCGATACGCCCTTGGTGTCTTCGAAAGTTTTAGACGCCATTTCCGCTTCGTGCGTGATATTCATCAGCTTGGTCGCAATACCCTCGGTCATTCCGGTCGCAACCGTGGTCTCTTCTTCTTGTTTTTGCAAATCATGCGTAAAAGTCTGAACCGTCGAATTAATCTCATCCGCCGTGGCATTCAATTGCTGGGCCGTGGAGGACAATTCTTCCAAAGCCGCCGTCATCTGATCAATGAGGCCGACGGTATTTTTGACGATTTTCCGGATATTCTCGATGAATCCATTAAACCATTGCGCCAATTCCCCCAACTCATCATCCCGCGTAATGTCAAGCCGCGAGGTTAAATCCCCTGCGCGGGCCGCAATGTCCTTCATCAAAGCCGCCAAGCGGTTGATCGTATTCATAATCGGCTGGATAAAATTCTTTGAAAAATATATAACACTGATCCCCAGGGCAACAATGAAAAAAATCAGCATCTGGAAAACAATTTTTCTTTGGCTGGAAAGATAGTGGTCCGCCGACAATCCCAAATGGATCGTTCCCACTTTCTTTTCCATCTCGTTCTGAGATGAATTTTTAGTTTCGGCAGCGCCGGATTTGGTCCCCGCGCTCATATCGCCCAACAACCCCAATTCCAAGGCTGAGCCCGCCATGGTATCCTGGCTGGTGATTTCCTTGGGCAAAAGAACTTCCACCTGGACATCCACGACTACTTCGCCCGTGGCTGTTTTATATTCTTTGATCCAAACCGGCACACCGGAATTGGTTTTGGTCAATGTCCCTTGTTCCCACGTGCGCGCAGTTTGCGTTTTTTCCGCCATCGGAACACCGCTCGAATCCAAAACCGCCACCCAGCGAATATCTTCACCTTTCATGATGTTCTTCAACAATTCCGCTAATTTTGTTTTATCCTGGTTTTTAAGAGGTTTACGGGAATTAAACGCCAAATTCCGCGCCAAGGCTTCACCCCGGCGCAAAAATTCAGCTTTCAAATAAATCCGCTGGTAAAAAAAAACCGACAGAAAATTCAAGAGAAGAATCAAGGAAACAAAAATGAATACATATTGAAAAATATTCCGACTTAAATTTTGTGGTTTAGGCATGATCAAGTCCTTATATTTTTCTATTCAACCTCGGGAAGCGAATGAACTTCAAAACCACACACCTTGAATCAGCTTGATGAAATCATCATATAGTTTTTTTAAAAAATTTCAATGAGAATCTACCCCGGTTTTCTTCAGCCCTGCCGGTTAGGGTTGAATCAATTGCAAATCCGGCACATTCGCCGGTTCCTCAAACCCCATTTGCTTTTGTACTTTTGAATTCCAATAAACCACAACTTTCCGGGGATTTTCATTGCGGGCGGAATCACCCCCCGCAATAATTTTCTGAACCCGAACCGCCGTTTGCATGCCTACGTCCCTGAAATCCGCAGAAAAAGCAGCCAAGCAGCCGTTTTTAACTTGATAAATTGAAATGCCGATCAAGGGTAGTCCGTTTTTTGATGTATGTTGGATAAATTGATCCGTTACGCTTGGGGTCGATAAGGTCCGGTCGAATATCATCCAAATAAGATCAACCGTATCTTTCGAAAACTTGGTCAAAGCCGTCGGAACCTCCCCCGAATTTTCAATAGCGATCGGGAAAAGCACAAGATTATATTTTGGAATTATTCCCCGGATTTCCTCAATTTCTTTTTTTGAATTTTGCGGGTTATACATTATGCCCAGGCGTTTACGATTCGGAAAAAGTTTCCTGATTCGAATCAATTGATCATTGTTGTCCATTTTGATCAATATGCCGTTCGCTTTGCGTTTGATGGAATCCGCCGGTTCTAAAACCATGGTATAAACCGCCGGCACGTCCGTGTTCAAGGAATCCATGAGCGAAACCGCCTCGGTTCCAATAAAAACCACGGCCTGAATTTCACTTGCAGTCGCTTTCTTAAGAAACTGTCGTCCTTTTTCCAAATCCCCTTCCAGATTCACTATTTCGGTCTCAAAAGCATTGAGTTGTTGAAATCCCTGCAAGGCTTCCATATAGGGACCCGCGGTGCGGCTCAATATAACCACCACTTTTGCAGCCCGAACCTCACCAGCCCCAAACAGCGGCAAGGCACAAAAAAGCAAAATGACTGTTACATATCGAACGCAGGGATTCATAGTTCGCCTTAGATCCAAGGATGTATTGCAATATCCATTAGTTTCGGCCAAGCAAGCATGTTTATTGAGCGTTTTTATATGTATTATTGAACATTTTGCATTTCAGGCAAGGATACGCAATCGTTTGCCCCTATTTGCTTTTGTATTTTTGGATTAAAATACTGTATTGATACATGTTGTCAATTTTAATTACGTAAATTGAAGCTTGGCTGTCCGCAAAGGTTTTTTCCTGTTTGAAATCCATGACGATGTAGTCTTTACCGGTAAATTCACTTAAAAATGATTGTTCCATAACGGCTATAGAATTGACCCGAGGATATTTTTTTATACCCAGATTGATCCCACTATCGGTACTATATTTGAGATCATAATTGGAGTCAATTTTTGTCCAAAGTGGTGATACCGATACAGTGTAGTGTCCAAAATTATCCGGGACAGAAATATAATCTTGGTTGGTGCTGGTTGCGGTCTGGTCGGTTTCAAATAGAGTGATAATATTTTCTCCCTGCTTTTTATATATTTTTTGTTGTAATACCTGCGCTTCCAAATTGTCCGGTTCACTTTGAATTACCTGATTTATCGTCTCCAACGCCTGGTCAAATTCGCCATCACTTAAATATGCAGTTGTTTGTTTGATAGCTTGCTGGGTATTGGTTAAAGAATTTTCGTCGATGCCCACGCGGATCAAGTTGACCAACCCAAAACTACCCAATACCATAACAATAATAATTACTATAACAATAGCTCCACCAATTAACCATAAAAGAGACACCGGTTTAGCCTCTTCATTATTACTATCAACTTTTTTATCAGGTCCAAACCACGCT
>JAGVPM010000194.1 GCA_020052235.1 Candidatus Goldiibacteriota bacterium | reverse complement strand
GCGGTCATCACGCCTAAACCCACCGGGGCGATCATCACGTTTGAAGCCACTAGGTTTGAACCCACCAGGGCGGTCATCACGCCTAAACCCACCGGGGCGGTCATCGCGTTTGAAGCCGTTAGGCTTGAATCCACCATGACGGTCATCGCGTTTGAACCCGCTGGGCTTGAATCCACCAGGACGGTCATCGCGTTTGAAGCCGCTGGGCTTGAATCCACCGGGGCGATCATCGCGTTTGAACCCGCTGGGCTTGAATCCACCGGGACGGTCATCGCGTTTGAAGCCGCTGGGCTTGAATCCACCGGGACGATCATCGCGTTTGAAGCCGCTGGGCTTGAATCCACCAGGACGGTCATCGCGGCGAGGGGCAGATGGAGGAATAGGTTGCTCGGAATTGGCAATTACCCCGTCTTTAATTTGTTTTGATTTTTCTCCTGAACGGCGTGCTAATTTTCGTTTTTCTTTTGGCGGGATAATGATTTGGGAATCTTCGTCCCCGGTCTCAGGGGATGTTGAATCATCTTCGGTGCGCGGCAAAGCTTCTGTGACCGTAATGGTTCTGCCTTTAAATTTTTGATCATTCAAGTATGAAATAGCGGCTTTGGCTTCGAAGCGATTGGGCATCTCAACAAAGCCGAATCCTTTACAGGCCCCGGTTTCCTTGTCTTTGTTTAATTTCACGGATTCAATTTCGCCATAGGCTTGAAACACTTCCATTAATTCATTTTCCGTGATTTCGAAAGGGAGATTACTTACATAAATCTTCATGAATGATGAACTCCTTGATTCAATATAGGTAACTGTATTTCTAAACGTTGGGTACCAAAAATGAAGTAAAACAAATTTGGGTTAAAATTGCAGCGCAATTCAAAGATGGTTACTGCACTCGAACATATTCGCTGACAGGTTCTTTACAAATTGGCCAAAATTCAAAATCGGTTTTTTCAACGGTGTTGCCGCATACTTTGCAAACATAAAAATTAGCAGCGGCTTTCCACATAGGCAGGTTGGCCAACGCAGCGGAGAAAAGTTTGGCATGATTTCCTTCAACAGCTTTGGCGCCATTAAAGGCTCGGCGCGCTTTAACATTTTTTTCCAGCTCAGCTTGCTGAATGAATCCCGGATACATGATGTCAACTTCATAAGTTTCACCCTTTAATGCGTTTTCGAGATTTTCACGAGTTGTACCTAGCCGGTGCGTTTCAAGAGCGGTTGGGGAAGTTGTTCCACCCAAAGATCGGATAACTGCGGAATGGCTTTTGGCATGAATCCCTTCAGCCATAGCAGTAGCCCGAAATAAAACCGCAACCTTATGGTAACCTTCTTCATCAGCTTTTTTCGCAAAGGCGAGATATTTTGCCTGGGCATTTGATTCGCCATTGAATGCAGCAATCAAGTTATCAAGGCTGGCAGCAGGTTTGGCTGTGGTGGATAATTTAGCAGGCTCGGAAAGTTTGTTCGGCGAATCAATGGATGCAGCTAAGAGCATACTTGGAAAGAATAGCAGGAAATTTAAGCAAAATAATCCATTTATAATTGATTTAAACATAAAAGCCTCCTTGAGATCAAAACAATGCCCTTAGTATAGATTTTTAACTCCTTCTTGGCAAGCTTCATATTATATAAGAATTCATAACCTTTTTACATATCAGTACCTTGCCGCTTGCGGCAGGGATAAAAATAGGTTTTTGGAAAAAAATATGTCATAATAGCCGCGAATTTTTGAATAAATATATTATAAAAAGATCCGTGCAGTTTTTGCGATCGGATTTGAAACCGAGGTCTATTGTTGCGAAAAAAAAAGCAGACAATAAAAATTACTGCATTGATTCTGGCAAAAAATGAGGAAAGAAGTTTGCCACGTTTGCTGGACAGTTTGCCTTGGGTCCATGAAATTGTGGTGGTGGATAATTTCAGCACGGATCAGACCGTTGCAATTGCCAAACAATACGGCGCCAAAGTCATCTCACGGGATTTAATTGATTTTTCATCACAATGGAATGCAGGGTTGAAATTGGCAACCGGGGATTGGGTGTTTACATTTGATGCGGACGAGGAAGTACCGCCTGAATCAGTGGCTTTTTTTCAGAAGGCCTACCAAGAAGCTGCAGATAATATCGGCGGATTTCGGATTTTACGTCGGAATTATGCTTTGGGACGCTGGTTGAAACATGGGCAGCAATATGGAAAACAAGTTCAATGGTTTGATTTCGTACGGCGCCGGCGAGGGTATAAAATCGGTGAAATTATCGGTGGTGCGGTAAAATTATTTCGGCGCCAGGGTGCAGCGTTCGAGAATCTGGTTCACGAGGAAGTCCGCGTAGAGGGAAACATTGTCCAGCTCCAGGCGTATGTTAATCACTATACCGCTGATTCCATTCAGGAAATATTTGATAAGGTTAATTTTTATACCACGCTGCATGCCAAGCAAATTTATGAAAAAAATCCTGCTGCTCCCAAGTGGTTTTATAGGCTGATTTTGTGGGTGCCGATTAAAACTTTTTTTAAGGCCTATTTCAGAAAACAGGGGTTTTTAGATGGTTTTCCAGGATTGGCGCGATGTATGTCGATGTTTATATATGAATTTTTAAAGTATATTAAGTTGTATGATTATTATTGGGGAATGAAAAAAAAACAAGGGGGAAAATAATTCGTGAAAACCGTTATTTTTTTTTATACCGGTACGGGTAATTCGCTTTGGTGCGCCAGGGTTTTAGCCCATGCTTTAGGGGAAACGGAATTAATGCCCATGCCCCGCATAACCAGTGATGTTGTGATCGTTGACGCTGATTGTGTCGGCTTTGTGTTTCCCGTGCACATGTGGGGTGTGCCGGGAGCCGTACTTAATTTTATCCGGCGCCTTCACCCTGATCCTGCCAAATATTATTTTGCGCTGGCCGTCAACGCGGGCCAGGTTTCCGCCACTCTGTTGCAATTGCAGGATTTTATGGCCGGTTGCCGCATGAAACTTTCCGCGGGTTTTTCATTAGTGTTGCCGTCCAATTACATTCCCTGGGGAGGACCGGGGTCATTGGCAGAAGTACAAAAAAAAATTCAACAGGCGGGCGGGAGAATCCAAGATTCCATCGTACCCATTCTTCGCAAACGATCCGTGCAGCCGGTGGACGAAGGCCCGTTATGGCAAAGGATTATTTTTACCTGGATTTATAAATTGACGTTTTCACGTATTTCCGCCATGGATAAGGATTTTTGGGTGGATGCTAAATGCAATGCCTGCGGTATTTGTGAAAAGATTTGCCCGGCGCGTAATATTCGCATGCAACAAGGAAAACCAATTTGGAAGCATGTGTGTGAGCAATGTTTGGCCTGCATCCAGTGGTGTCCGCAAGCCGCGATTCAATATGGCAAAAAAACACCGTTGTATCCCAGGTATCATCATCCGGAAGTCAAAGTCACGGATATTATAAAATCTGCCCCCGCGGAATGAAACGCAAAGGAGTTCTGTAATTTATGTCTTCACTAACTGCTTCTTCAGCTTGGAAAGCTTTGCAAAATCATTTTGAAAAAATGAAAGATAGTCATATGCGCGATCTGTTTATTCAAGATCAGGAGAGGTTTAACCGTTTTTCGATTAATTTAGAAGGCTTTTTATTCGACTATTCGAAAAACCGGATATCCATTGAAACCAAATCATTATTGATGAACTTAGCCCGCCAGGCGGGTTTGGAACGCATGATTCAGGCGATGTTCAATGGGGAAAAAATCAATCACACTGAAAACCGTGCTGTTTTGCATATTGCATTGCGCAATCGTTCCAACCGTCCCATTATGGTGGATAATCAGGATGTGATGCCGGAAGTCAATCGAGTGTTGAGGAAAATGCGCGTTTTTTCCGAACGCGTGCGTTCAGGAGAGTGGAAAGGGTATACCGGCAAGGCCATAACCGATATTGTTAACATTGGGATCGGCGGATCGGATTTAGGGCCTTTGATGGTGGTTCAAGCTTTGGGGTATTACATCAAACCAGGTTTGAATCTCCATTTTGTTTCCAATGTTGACGGCACGCATATTGCCGAAACCTTGAAAAAAATATCCCCTGAAACCACACTTTTCCTGGTAGCTTCGAAAACATTTACCACCCAAGAGACCATGGCCAATGCGCACACGGCGCGGGATTGGTTTCTAGCAGCCGCCAAGGACAAATCCGCCGTAGCCAAACATTTTGTTGCCATGTCCACCAATCAGAAAGCTGTCCGGGAGTTTGGCATTGATACGCAAAATATGTTTGAGTTTTGGGATTGGGTAGGCGGACGTTATTCATTATGGTCGGCCATAGGACTCTCGATTGCCCTGGCTGTGGGCATGGATAATTTTGAGTTGCTGCTGGAAGGCGCGCATTGCATGGACGAACATTTTCGAACCGCGCCCTTTGAGGAAAATATTCCCGTGCTTATGGGAATGCTGGGAGTTTGGTATAATAATTTTTTTGCAGCCGATACGCAGGCTATTTTGCCCTATGATCAATATTTATCCCGTTTCCCCGCTTATTTGCAACAGGGAGATATGGAAAGCAATGGCAAGCGGGTTGACCGCCAAGGACAATGGGTTGATTATTCAACCGGTCCGATTATCTGGGGGGAGCCGGGAACCAATGGCCAACATGCTTTTTATCAGTTGATTCATCAAGGAACCAAGTTGATACCCTGCGATTTCATTGCCCCAATTCGGACATTAAATCCCTTGGGTGACCATCACGCGTTGCTGCTTTCCAATTTTTTTGCTCAAACCGAAGCCATGATGATGGGGAAATCCGGGGAAGCCGTCAGGCAGGAACTTGTGGCTGCCGGTATTTCGGGTGAACCGCTTTCCGTACTGGCCAACTCAAAAACATTTTCGGGAAATATTCCCACCAATTCAATCATGTTTACTGAATTGAATCCAAAGACATTGGGAATGTTAATTGCGGCCTATGAACATAAAATTTTCACGCAAAGTGTGATTTGGAACATCAATGCCTTCGATCAAATGGGTGTTGAATTGGGCAAGGTATTGGCCAAAGCAGTATTGCCGGAGCTAAAGAATAAGGAAAGCATTGCTTCACACGATGCGTCAACCAACGGTTTGATTAATTATTACAAGCAAAACAAATGATGGGAAAAGGTTGAATTTATACAATGAAATCGGCATTATTTTGGATTAAACAACTTGGGTTAAAACCACATCCGGAAGGCGGGTATTATCGTGAAATGTACCGCTCGCTGGAAATGGTGCCGGCCAACGCACTCTCTGAACGGTATGCAAGCTCCCGCTGTTTTTCCACCACCATCTATTTTCTCTTGGAAAATCAGGAATATTCTAAATTTCATCGCTTAAAAACCGATGAAATTTGGCATTTTTATTCCGGAAGCGCAATAACCATACACGTGATAACTCCTGAGGGCGGATATCATTCATTCCAGTTGGGCCCTGATTTTGAGAAGGGGGAACAGTTTCAGGCGATTATACCGGCCGGACACTGGTTTGGAGCTACGGTCAATCCTGGGGGAGCGTTTACTTTGGCCGGTTGCTCGGTATCACCGGGATTCGAATTTGAGGATTTTGAATTGGGGGACAGAAGTAAGTTACTGGCCCAATATCCACAACACAGCACCTTGATTGAAGCATTAACCTAAAAAATAAACGGGTAGTGGTAAAGGAAATTGGTTTAAAATACTCGTTGATCTTGAAAATATCCAAAGCATAGAAAATCGGAAGCCATGCCCATAATGAAAAAACAAACCCTAGCCGAATTCTCAATCATTTTTTCCTGTTTTATATTTGCATGTATGTCTATTACCGTAAAATATGCAGCCGGAGCATTTTCAGGGCTTTTTATTTCATTTTTTCGTTTTTTATTGGGGTTTATTTTAGTCTTGGGATTAATTTTTTGGTTGGAAAAAGGGTTTAAGATACATGATTGGAAATCTTGGGTTTTACGCGGGGTTTTTGGATCATGTTCCATGGTAACTTGTTATTGGGCCATTCAAATAACCAGCAGTGGCCGGGCCGTGTTATTATCGAATACCTATCCGCTTTTTGTGGCATTGTATGGCTTTTTATTTTTTCATGAAAAGATTTCCTGGAATCGGTTGGCGGCTTTGGTTATATGTTTTTCTGGGATTCTTCTGGTTTTTTACGATAATGCGCATTCCGCTCAAGACGGCCACCTATTCCGATGCATGGCGGCCACCCTCCCACCGAACAAAATCTCAACGATCAAAATATAACACAGGTGGCCG
>JAGVPM010000003.1 GCA_020052235.1 Candidatus Goldiibacteriota bacterium | reverse complement strand
CGGCCACCTGTGTTATATTTTGATCGTTGAGATTTTGTTCGGTGGGAGGGTGGCCGCCATGCATCGGAATAGGTGGCCGTCTTGAGCGGAATGCGCATTGCCGCTGTTTGCATAAGATTCTGCTTAAATATGGCGTTATTATCCACTCTTTTACCCCCATGATGAACCATTTCCATATGCTGATTCACATTGAAAATGAAGCGGATTTGTCCAAAGTCATGTGTGAGTTTAAAAGTCTGTATGCCAAAGTGTTCAATAAAAAGTATAAACTGGCAGGACACTTTTGGGGTGACCGGTTTCGTTCCTGTATTGTGCAAGACGACCAATACGCCCTGGCATGCCTGCGTTATATTGACCGTAATGCTGTTAAAGCCGGACTAGTAGATCATCCCGCCAATTGGTATTTAACAAGCTTTACAAGTTACGCCTATGGTCAAAATCACCCCATCCTGCCATTGAAACCCCATCCCAGCTATTTGGCTCTGGCTAAAAATAGAACCAAACGCCGAGCGTTTTATTTATCATTTGTCATCGAAAGCGATGAATTTTCCGATGAGCTGCATGGGCGAATGGATAAGTTGCAAATTTTTGGCTCGTCGGAGTTTGTGGAAGAGGTTAAACAGCGGTTTTAAGCAGTGGGGGACCAGTCCAAAGCTAAATCAAAAGAAAATCTATGTCCGAATCATACCAGCAGCAGTTTTCATTCCAGGAAAATTTAATTCCAGAGAAAAAATGAAAGTATCATCAGGTTTAAAAAAGGCTAAGTAATGGCTTGCCAAGGTCAAAGAGGGGATTTAAACTTTAAATCAATAGTCGGTGGCTGGCACGTTTCGCGTTTCGCGCGTTTCGCGTTTCGGTGGCTGGCACGTTTCGCGTTTCGCGCGTTTCGCGTTTCGGTGGCTGGCACGTTTCCGTTTCGCGCGTTTCGCGTTTCGGCGTTTCTAGGTAATCGTTCACGGCGGTATGCGAAATGGCGCAGCTTTGGGCTATTTCACGGTTGCTCCGCTTGCATTGCCACGCCAGCCGTAATATTTCCCGTATTTTATTCATGGATAGCCTCTTTTTCTTCCTGGACATGCCAACGCCTCCTTGAAAATGGATATTTCAAGGCGCATTGTCCCTGTCCAGACACTGAATTTTGCTTATTTCTTTACGGAAAATACGCTCCAAGGGTGGAAGAACTGGACCGGATTGGGTGGAAGAACTAAATCGGAATGACTGGAAGATTTATGCCGGAATCAGTGGAAGAACTAAACCGGAACGGGTGGAAGAACTGGACCGGATTACGCAGTGGATTATCCCGGGTTTGACGTCCACCAACGCACATTACTCATTAAACTCAACTCTGACCCGGTTTTCACGCAACTCTGCGAGTGGGCGGGCGAGGGCTTAATGGGTTACTATACTAAAACACAATAAATGTAAAGTGTATGGTAACTCTTGACGTGTTATCATACGAAATATATAATCGTCTTGGTTGTATGGTAACCAGAGGTACACTATTATGTTCATAAAAAATGTTTTGCGGGAAGAATTGGTGAACTCCGAGCGCCTTAAAATTGGGTATGAAAAAGAGATCGCTAAACTTCCCAAAGGCAGCTTGGTTAAGAAAAAGGTCAAAGGCCATGAATATTATTATTTGGTCTATCGGGAGAATGGAAAAGTATTTCTGAAGTATCAGGGGAAACAATTGGACGCTGGGTTCGTTCGGCGCTATGCAGAAGCAAAAAAAATGCGGGCCAAATACCGTAAATCTCTTTCCCAAGCCAAAAAACAAATTAAATACTTGAGGAGCGCTTTGCGTGGAAAAGAGCCAGTATAACTTGTGTGCTGAGGTGATTGAGCGCCTTCACCGTGCCGGTGTACTTCAAGATATGGTGATTATCGGCAGTTGGTGTATTCCCTTTTACCGAGACTACTTCGCGGGGGCGGACTATTTCACGACTTTGCGAACCCGAGATATTGACTTTTTGCTGCCGCTTCCCGGAAAAATTCATGCCAGGGCCGATATCCCGGAATTATTGAAAGACTTAGGATTCATCCGGGACAGGCTTGGTGAAGCCGGTTATGTAAGGCTTATCCACCCTGATCTGATTGTTGAATTTTTAGTCCCTGAAAAAGGTCGAGGTTCCGATAAGGCCTATCCTTTGCCGCAACTTGGATTGAACGCCCAGTCGTTGAGGTTTCTTGATTTTTTATCAGAAAAGACAATTAGTATAACGGTCGAGTCCATACCTGTTAAGTTGCCTCATCCGATTTACTTTGCCTTGCATAAGCTGATTATTGCAGGCCGGAGGCTCAAGAAAGAAAAAACAGAAAAAGACACTCGGGAAGGCCTGCAGATTTTAAACGCGCTTATTGCGAAGGATGAAACAGAGACTATCCGAAAAGTAATCAACGGTTTACCTTTAAAATGGAAAAAGACGATCATTGCGGCACTCAAGAAAGGCCAGGCAAACAGAATTTTGGAAGAGTTGAAGATGGAGTAAGTTTTGTGGCCGCTATGTAGTGGGAAGTGAATATTTCGTCATTTAAGTGAGATGCATTACTGTGACAAAATCTCCGTCTGAAGGATAAGTGTGAAGAAAAAATATACTCGCGCTCATTCTCCTGCGGTATGATAGTCAGATTTTCGCAGCATGATCTTCCTGCCAAGTAGGCGCATGGAATAAAAGGACCCGGTATGGCATTACGCACATTACTCATCAAACTCAACTCTGACCCAGCCTTCACCCAACTCTGCGAGTGGGCCAGCGCCCACCCCGCCCCCAGCCACGCCTGGCTCACCGGCCTGTGGGGTTCAGCCCGCGCTTTCTTCTGGGCCGGAGCTGCCGAACGGTTGCAAGTCCCGCTGCTCATCCTCACACCCACGCGCGACGAAGCCCGTGACCTGTACGAGCAGTTGCGCCTATTCCTGCAACACCCCGACCCCGAGCGCGAAGTGCTGTTCCATTTCCCTGGCCGCGAAACCTTAGCCTACGAACATGCCCTGGTGGACACTGACGTAGAAGGCGAACGCTTGGAAGTTTTGCTGCGCCTGGCGCAGGGCGAGCGGCCCATTGTCGTCACTTCCGTGGAGCAGGCGCGCGAGATTATCGCGGACCCGGTGTGGCTGCTGGACCGCTGCATGACGCTCACCGTTGGCCAGCACGTGGACATGGACAAATTGGCGGTGGCGTTTTTGGAGCGCGGGTATGTGCGCGAGCCTATGATCGAAACGCGCGGGCAGTTTGCTATTCGCGGCGGTATTTTGGATATTTTTCCGTCTTCTGATCTTTCCCCTTGGCGCATTGAGTTTGAAGGCTCGGAGATTGTTACGATTCGGCGGTTTCATTTGCAGTGGGACGAGTCTGCGCCTTCACCGGCTCCGGTGAACGAAGCGGCTATTCCTCCGGCCCGCATGTTTGCCCCTACGGCAGCGGAGATTAAAAAAGGGTTGGCGAACTTGGATCAAACCAAGGGGCGCGAACTGGTGCGTTCCATAAGGGAGCGCATGGAGGATGATCCCGGCGGGCCAGGTCTGGAACATTTTCTGCCTTACTTTGTGCCCACGGCGGAGTTTATCGAGTATTGGCCTGGGGACACGCTGGTGGTGGTGGACTCGCCTGGGGCTGCGCGTGTGAAAGCAGGGGAGGACGATGCCCGCACGGCGCGGTTGTATGCTGAGCATAAGAAACGCGAAGCGGTGTTGCCTGCGCCGGAAGAATTGTTCCGCTCGTTTGAGGAACTGGGCGTGTCGCTGCTGAAGCGGCGGCTGATTCAAACCGGGCGTTTGAAGCAAACGGCTTGGGTGGACGACGAGACGGCACCGCATTGGACTACCATTATCAAAGGCTCGGACCCGCTGCGGGGCAATTTGGAATTGCTGGTGGCCGAGGCACAGGCGCTCATGAACCTGGGGTTGGAGTTGCACGTTGTGTCCAACAACCGCGCTGAGGAGCAGCGGTTGAAGCAGATTTTGGCTGAGCGCGCAGCGGATTTACAATCGCCGGATTTGCTGGGGCGGATGACGTTTCATATTGCGGCTTTGAGCGAAGGGTTTCAATATCCGGCTTGCCGCATGGCCATATTTACGGATCAGGAAATTTTCAACCGGCATATGGGGCGGCCCAAACCGCGCCGTGTGAAGGGAGGCGTGTATCCTACGCAGCCTATTACCGATTTGTTTGAACTTAAAGCAGGTGACTTGGCGGTGCACCGCGACCATGGCATTGCGCGTTATCTGGGCGTGGTGAAGCTTTCCATTGACGGCGGGGAAACGGAATTTGTGTGTTTGGTTTATGGCGGGGACGAAAAGTTGTATGTGCCAATGGACCAGTTGCGGCTGGTGGAAAAATACGTTGGGGGCGAAGGCGCGCCGCGTATTCACCGGCTGGGGTCTTCGGCTTGGGAGAAAACCAAGCAGCGCGTGAAAGAAGCGGTTACGGAAATGGCGCGGCAGTTGTTGGACATCTATGCTTCGCGTCAGATCCAGGCTGCGCATGCTTTCACGCCGGACAATACGTGGCAGAAAGATTTTGAGGACGCGTTTGCTTACGAAGAAACGCCGGACCAGGCGCGGGCCATTAAGGAAGTTAAAAAGGACATGGAGTCGGAGAAACCCATGGACCGGCTGGTGTGCGGGGACGTGGGCTATGGCAAGACCGAGGTGGCCATGCGCGCGGCTTTTAAGGCAGTGCAGGACCGGACCCAAGCGGCCATCCTGGTGCCGACCACGCTGCTGGCGGATCAGCATTATGCCACGTTCAAGGAACGCATGGCCGCGTACCCGGTGCGTATTGAGTATCTTTCGCGCGTGAAAAATCCGGCTGAGCAAAAAGTTATCCTGCGCGACGTGGCCGACGGTAAGGTGGATATTCTTATTGGCACGCATCGCATTCTCAGCGAGGATGTGCAGTTTGCCAATTTAGGTCTGTTGGTGGTGGACGAAGAACAGCACTTTGGCGTGAAGCACAAAGAGAAGATGAAGAAGATACGCAGCACGGTGGATGTGTTGACGCTGACGGCTACGCCGATTCCGCGCACGTTGTACCTTTCACTATCCGGCATCCGCGATATTTCGGTTATCGAGACGCAGCCGCTTAACCGGCTGGCCATTCGCACGTATGTGATGGAGTATTCCGAGGAAGTGGTGCGCGAGGCGATTGTGCGCGAAATGGCGCGCGGCGGGCAGGTGTTCTTCATCCACAACCGTGTGCAGGGTATTGAAATTGTGGCTGAGCGCATCAAGCGGCTGGTGCCCGAGGCGCGTGTGGCCGTGGGGCACGGGCAAATGGGCATGACGGAGTTGGAACCGGTGATGGAGCGCTTCATGGCCAAGGCCGAGGACGTGCTGGTGGCCACCACCATTGTGGAATCAGGGCTGGATTTTCCGAACGTGAATACCATACTCATTAACCGGGCCGATGCCATGGGGCTTTCGCAGTTGTACCAGTTGCGGGGGCGCGTGGGGCGTTCGGACCGGCAGGCGTATGCTTACTTGTTCTACCCACTCGGCGGGACCATTACCGGAGATGCGGAGAAGCGGCTGACCACGCTGCAGGAGTTTACGGAACTGGGCTCGGGGTTCAAGATCGCCATGCGCGATTTGGAAATACGCGGCAGTGGCGACGTGCTGGGCAAGGAGCAGTCCGGGCAGGTGCAGGCCGTGGGGTTTGAAACCTATTGCTCACTCTTGGAAGAAGCAGTGCGCGAGTTGCGTGGGCAGCGGGCCGAGGCGCCGAAGGAAGTTAAACTGTCCATTCCCGTGGATGCGTTTTTGCCCTCGGACTATGTGCCGGACACCATTATGCGTTTGAACATTTACAAGCGCATTTCCGGGGCAAACACCCAAGAGGAATTGCAGGACATTGGGCACGAAATGGCAAACCGTTACGGGAAGTTGCCCGAGCCCGCGCAGAGCCTGCTGGAAGTGGCGGAACTAAAACTTATGGCGCGCGAGATTGGGCTGGAAGAAATCA
The DNA here is from genome assembly GCA_020052235.1 of Candidatus Goldiibacteriota bacterium. Classification (GTDB taxonomy): domain Bacteria; phylum Oederibacteriota; class JAAXVQ01; order JAAXVQ01; family JAAXVQ01; genus JAAXVQ01. Next base: position 15,657 of record JAGVPM010000003.1, on the reverse strand, counting down.
CGGTGGGGCACCGGACGCTGATTTTCAAATGGCGGTTGTGGGTCAAACCCAAACGCGACTTGGTGGATAGGCTTTTGGCTGACACCAAACGCCGGATACGGTTTCTGCCCGGGGAACAGACGGGCATGGAACTGGAACGGCCCAAAACCGGGCTTATGGCCGGGATCAAAAATATATTGTTGGAACTAAGCTAAGGGCGCACTTTTGGCCTAGTTAGATCCGTTCATTTATTAAGATTCCTCTCCCCTTGGAAACTGTGTCTCAACGTCTAATTTATTGCTTTTGGCCGTCATACCGGCGAAAGCCGGTATCCAGTATCATTGATTTTAAAGCCTTTTCTGGACCCCGGTTTTCACCGGGGTGACGAACAAGTGACAAAACAACGTTGTGACACAGTCTCTTGTGGGAGAGGATGGAGGTGAGGGGATAAATTTTTAAATATAAAGCTTTTACCCCCTCCCCTGCATCCCCTCCCACCAAATCCTGGGGAGGGGAATATTGGAAAAAAATGGTCTGTTTTTGCCCGAAAAAATAAATATGCAAACCTTGCTTAATATGTTATAAAACCTTTTAATTTCAAGGCAACTGAGGACTCCGGGCGTAAGCTCTGGGTATCAAGGAGGAAGTTCATGCGTAAACAGATTGTGGGCGGAATCATTGTCATGGCGGTGGGTTTGTCCGCCTTGGGAATGGGCGGTTGCAATAAAAAGGATGAGGTTTTGGCTTCCGTGGGCAAGCAGAAGATTACCTTGAGCGAGTTCAATTTGGCCTTGGCCAATTTGCCGGATAGTTACAAAGTATTGGCTACCACGTTCAAAGGCAAACGGCAAATTTTGGACAACTTGGTGAAGAAAAGTTTATTGGTGCAGGATGCCGAGGACCGCGGTTTGCAAAAGGGCGGGGATTTGAAAAAACGCATCAAAGAGTTGCAGACCAAGTCCCGCGGCCGCATCAAGCAGCAAATGGCCGATCTGCAGCGGCAATTGGACAATTTGGACCAGCAAGTTTATGAGAATGTTTTATTAACCGAGCTGAACTCGCAGTTGAAGAAGGACAGCGCCGGTGACAAGGAAATCGGTGATACGGATATACAAACCTATTACGAAGATTATACCCGGAAGCTGCAACTGTTGAATCCTGCGGCCAAGGTGCCGGATATTTCGGTGGTAAGCGGGCAGATTCGCGCTATTTTGGTTGAGGAAAAATTAATCAAAAGTTTGGAAAAAAAGTGCAAAGTGGCCGTGGAAGAAGAAAAGTTTCAGAAACTTTTCGGCGATGCCACCGATGTCACTATTCAGGATAATGCCGGGCACTAGCACTACAGCCGCGTTTTAAGGTATCCTGTCATTTCGAGGAGCGAAACGACGAGAAATCTCAAAGAAGCGCATGAATTAGATTTCTCGCTGCGCTCGAAATGACAATCATTTTCAAAGACGCGTCTGCAGTGCCAGCCTGGCTTAAAGGTCCCTGCCATGAAAAAACTCATCTGGATTATCATACTGGCCATATTTGGGCTGATTATTTTCAGCTTGGGTTTTTATTTCCAGGATTTTTCTTTGATGTTTCATAAGAAAAAAATATTGGCTCAGGTCAATGGCACGGAAATCACGGACTTGGATATGAAACGGGAAATAGCGTTTTTAAAGGTGAGCGAAAACGCCAATTTTTCCGAAAGCACCCGGGAAGATCTTTTGGACCGCATGGTCAATGATACACTGATTTTGCAGGAAGCCCGGAGGCTTAATCTGACCATCCCGGAAGCCTTGGTCAATTCGCGGTTGGCTGCGGCCGGAGCCGGGTATTCAAACGAGGAAACCAAGAAAATTTTCAGCGAAGTGGGTTTGAACGCAAACCGCTGGCACCATTTAATCGGGCGCCAGCTTTTGATTGAAGTCACGGTCCAAAAAGTGGTGGAAGACTTGGTGCGGGTGGGAGAAGACGAGATCGACGCGTATTATTGGGCGCATGCCGGAGATTTTTACCGTCCGCCGCGTGTGCATGCGCGTCAGATCGTGGTGGAAACGGCCGAGCAAGCGAGGGACATCAAGGGGAAATTGGACCGGGGCGAAGAATTCCAAGCTCTGGCCCGGAAATTTTCCCGCGGTCCGGAGCGCGACTTGGGCGGGGATTTAGACTGGGTCACGGAAATGGATTTGCCGCGGTCTTTTTCGCAGGCACTGTTCCGGTTAAAACCCGGAGAAATCAGCGAACCCATTGCGACGCAATACGGATTCCATCTGTTCAGGGTGGAGGAAGCGGACAAAGGCGGCAAAATTCCCGTTGAGGAAGCCAAACACAAGATTGCCGAGGATTTAAAAACCGAGAAATCGGATCAGGCGTTTCAAGCTTGGATCGAGGAATTGCGCAATAAAGCCAAGATTACGATTAAAGACGTGAGAGGTGGAGAATGACAAAGATGTTGAAGTTGATGTTGGGCGGCATGGTGGCCGTGACCTGCGTGTGGGGTGCGGCCCATGCCGCTGAAGCTCCCGTTGCCAACACGGCCACGGCGGTTGTTGCAGTTGCGCAGGCACATCCCGCGGGTGCGCCTGCGATGGTGGACCGCATTGAAATCCAAGTGGGCGGGGAAATCATTACCACCCTGGAGATTGAAGAACCCTTGCGGCAATTGCGCGAACGGGCGGTGAAGGAATACCGCGGCGAAGAGCTGGAAAAACGCATGCGCTTGGCGCGGGAACAGCATATGAAGCGCCTGATTGAGCAAAAATTGCTCCTGTTGGAGGCGCGCGACCAGAAAATCGAAATGTCGGATGCCCAGGTAACCGAGCGGGCCAAGCAGGAAGTGGATGCGCTGCGGGCGCAGTTTCCCAATGAAAAAGAGTTTGAAAAACAGCTGGCCACCGAACATTTGACCGTGGAGGATCTTCAGTCCCAGCGCGAGCATTTGGTCAAGGAACAGTTGCTGCAGCAAAAGCTGTTGCAGGGCAAAATGCAGGAACTTTCCACCGGCGCCGAGGTAACCGATGCGCAGTTAAGCGACTATTACAACAAACACAAGGAAGAATACCGCCGCGCCGTGCGTGTGCGTATTGCCCAGGTTTTCGTAGCCCGCCCCGACGCCGGTTTGCCGGCCGATGCTTTTGACAAAGCCGACCGTCAGGCGCAGGGGAAAATTCGCGAAGCCTTGTCCGAATTGAATGCCAAGGGCAATTTCGATGCCGTAGCGCGCAAGTATTCCGAACATCGCGTGACGGCCGAAAAGGGCGGTGAAGTCGGTTGGATAGAAAAAGGTGAATTGGGCATGCCTGAATTCGACAAGGTGGTTTTTGAGCATTTAAAAACCGGAGAAACGTCCAAGGTTATTGCCACAGGCCGGGGGTATTTTATTGTGCGCGTGGAAGACCGCCAGGAAGGCGGCAGTACGCCCTTGGATGAAGTACGGGGACGCATCCGCCAGATGCTTATGAACGAAGGGTCGGAGTCCCGCTATCAGGCTTGGATTGACAGTTTGAAGCAGAAGTTTAAAGTGACTTATGCCGAGGCCAAACCGGCGAAATGAGGCGGCCGTATGGGGATTGTAAATAAAAAAACCATTGAGGATTTTTATGCCGTGAAACGCCTGGCCGTCATCGGGGTTTCGCGCGACAAGCATGATTACAGCCGCAGTTTTTATTCCGAAATGCTCCGCAGGGGGTATGACGTGGCCCCGGTTAATCCCAACCTGGAAAGCGTGGACGGCCGGAAGTGCTATGCCAGCGTGAAGGATATTACTCCGGCCGTGGACCATGCGGTCGCGCTCTTGCCCCCGGAGAAAACCGAACACGCCCTGACCGAATGCGCGGCCGCCGGTGTGAAAACCATTTGGCTGCATCAGCAGCATATCGGTCAAGGCGTGACCAACACCCGGGCGATATATATTTGCGAGGAAAAGGGCATTAAACTGATCACGGGTTTTTGTCCGTTCATGTTCATGCCTAAAACCGCATTTCCGCACCGCTTGCACGGGGCGATTTTAAAATTAATCGGCGCGTACCCCAAATAGCCTCCTTTGTGAAAAATGCAGGCCGGGGTGGCTGGGGTTGATCTGCGCTCGCCGGTGGCGTTATCCCCCGCTCTGGAGTCAGGTATGAAAAAAACAGCAACAGGTTGTTTTCGGATCGGCGCAATTTTATTAATATTGGGCACTTTGGTGGGTTGCGCCAAACCGCCCTATGAAGCGCAGAAAGCCGCGGAAGCCGCTATGGAAGCGGGCATGACTGCGCAAGCGGATGTTTATTCCGCATCGGTTTGGAACGAGGCCAAGAATATGATGGATTCTGCGGAGGCTAAGATGAAAAAGAACGCCTACGCAGCCGCCGGTGCGGCATTCATTGCGGCCAAGGATAAATTTGTCATTGCCATCGGACAGGTGGAAACCAGTAAAAAAGCCATGACCGAGGATAATGCGGATGTTTTAAAAGGCGTGGAAGAATTGCTCGCGGAGTTAAATCCTTTGGCCGCGGCCAAAACCGGAAAGTTGGATGGTGAGCAAAAAAAAACTTGGGATGCCGAGTCAGCGCTGATGCGGGAAGCGATTGAAAACGCCAAAAATTCTTCCTTGACCCCGCCGGAAGCCAGAAAGTTTATTGACGAAGCCCGCTTTTTAGTGGAAAAATGGTTGGGCATATTTAAGAAATAACGAAAAGGTGAGTATCATGGTTAAAGTAGGAATTGTGGGAGCCAGCGGGTTCACGGGGGCGGAGTTGGTGCGTCTTTTGGCGAATCACCCCCAAGTGGAAATCACGGTGGCGACCTCGGAAATATTTGCGGGTAAAAAATTAAGCGGCGTGTATCCGGGTTTGGGACGCGCGGGGAATATCACCTTGACGCCTCTGGCCCAGGCCGCGCTTTCACCCAATGCGGTGGATGTGGTGTTGCTGGCCTTGCCGCACGGAGAGTCGCAGAGCGTGGCGCCGAGCCTTTTGCGGGCCGGGATGAAGGTGATTGATTTGTCCGGCGATTTCCGGTTCCACGATCCGGCCGTGTATGCGAAGTGGTATGGCCGGGAGCATACTGCCAAGGATTATGCGGATCAGGCCGTATACGGCATGCCGGAATTATTCAGGGAGAAAATTAAACCCGCGCGGTTTGTAGCCAATCCGGGTTGCTTCGTAACTTCGGCGGTACTGGGCGCGTATCCGCTGCTGCAAGCCAAACTGGTGGAGCCCCAAGCCTTGATCGTGGATGCCAAATCCGGCCTCAGCGGCGCGGGGAGAAAAGCCAAACTGGAAACCATGTTTACCAGCGTGTCGGAAAACGTGGTGCCGTACAAATTGGCGGGCACGCACCAGCACACGCCGGAAATGGAAATGGCCCTGGCGCAGGCCACGGGGCAAAACGTGGTGATTACCTTTACACCGCAACTGGTTCCGGCGCGGCGGGGGATTTTATCCATGATCTACGGCCGGTTGACCAAAAAAATCAGCGCCGCGGAAGTGACGGCGCTTTATCAAACCACGTATGCCCAAGAGCCGTTTGTGCGCGTGCAGGGCACGGGTGCGGCGTGGCCGGATTTGGCCGGCGCCGTAGGCTCCAATGATTGCGTGCTCGCTGCCACGGTGGATGAACGCACAAATACCGTGCTGGTGGTCAGTGTGCTGGATAATTTAATCAAAGGCGCCGCGGGACAAGCTATACAAAATCTAAATCTTATTTCCGGGCTGGACGAAACTATGGGCCTGCCCCAGTCGGGGTTTGCCATATGAGCGTGCATGAAAAGTCAAAAACCGGAGTGGCGTTTCCCCAAGGGTTTAGGGCCTCGGCCGTAGCCGCGGGTTTGAAAAAGAGCGGCAAGGCCGATTTGGCGCTGGTGGTTTCGGATGTACCGGCCGCGGCCGCAGCCATGTTTACCACCAATCAATTTCCCGCTGCCCCGGTATTGGTTTCGCAAGCGCATTTGCGCGCGAGCCGGCATCACCGGGCCGTATTGTTAAATGCCGGCGGCGCCAATGCCTGCACGGGTGAACCCGGATTGCAGGATGCCAAATCCCTTTGCGCCCAAACGGCGAGCCTGTTGGGGTGCAGCCCGGCGGAAATTTTAATCGCTTCCACCGGCGTTATCGGGCAGCGCCTGCCGCTGCCCAAAATGCTCGCGGCCTTGCCAAGGGCAACCAAGGATTTGTCGCCGGACAAGGGCCTGGCCGCGGCGCAAGCCATCATGACCACGGACACGAAACCAAAATCCGTGGACACGTCCGTGCGCATTCAGGGCACGACCGTGAAAATTGGGGGCATGACCAAGGGCTCGGGCATGATTCATCCCAACATGGCCACCATGCTGGCGGTCATTACCACGGATATGCCGCTGCTGAAAGTGGAAATGAAAACCTTGCTGCGCGAAGCCTGCCGGGGCACTTTCAATGCCATCAGCGTGGACGGCGAGACTTCGACCAATGATTGCGTGTTTATGCTGGCCAACGGGCAAGCGGGTACCAAAGCGGCGTTGACCACGGCGGGGGCGAAAGCAACGTTTGTCCGCGCCCTGACGGATGTGGCCGATGCGCTGGCGAGAAGCATTGTGGAAGACGGCGAAGGCGCCAGTAAATATATAAATATCTGCGTAACCGGCGCCGCTAGCGATATTCAAGCCATGACCGCTGCCCGCGCCGTTGGTGATTCACAATTGGTTAAAACCGCCATTCACGGCCAAGATGCCAATTGGGGCCGGATTTTATCCGCCATGGGCGCCACCCGGGTGAGAATCAAGCCCGAACGCGTACGCGTGGATATTAACCGCGTGCCTTTAGTGCGCAAAGGCGTGGATGCAGGGACGCCCTGGGACAAAGGCAATAAGGCTTTGGCGCCTAAAATCATTAATATTGAAATCGATTTGGGACTGGGAACCGGCCGTGCGCAATACCGTACCTGTGATTTAACCGCCCACTATGTGGCCATCAATGCCGGGTATAGGAATTAATCACATAAAAACAGAACTTTTTCAGCCGCAGATGTTCTAATAGCCTATACGCGAGTGGCGGAAATAGGGGCAAGTGCTGAATCGCCGGTATGAGTTTCAACAAGGTATTGACAATACTTTCATTTATATGATAAATTGCAAACAATAATGTGGCTTTTTGCATAACGGGGGAGGCACGGAGTGAAACGTTTTTTCTGTCGTCTTGGATGTTTGAGTCTGATTTTAGCCTGGATGGCTATTCCGGCACAAGCTATTGAACGTGGTCCGATCCTGGCCAACAACATTTTGGGTGGCGCCGGCTCCGGTGCTTTGGCGGGTTTTGCCGCCGGAATGTTGGCCTATGGCATGGATCATAATTATCATTCGGAATATTTGGCCTATGGCGCAGTTTACGGCTTTTTAGGCGGAGCTTTATTGGGCGGCGGTGTTGGGACCTATGAAATTGTCATGCGCAAACCCGACACGGGTTTCACTGTAACGCAATATTTAGGCGGCGGAACCTGTTTGGGAGCATTGATTGGATTTGTGGGAGCAACCATCCCCTATATGCGGGACAAAACCCCTGAGGATTATACCATCGGTATAGGACTGGGCGGGGTGGTGGGAGCGGCTTTGGGATTAACAATTGCCTGTGTGGATATTAGTTCCCGGGATGACAGCAAGGCGTTACTGTCCGGCAAAGTGGGTTTAATCGAAGTATCTTCGGTTTTGCCCTCGCTGGTGCCGGATTTACCGAGTGAGTCCATTTTGAATTGCCGTTTGGTGGAACTCACGTTTTAACCAGGAATGCAAGCGAGGTTCCAGAGAAAATGACTTCGTTTGAAAGGAGGTGAAACAGATGAACGTAAATTCTTTAGTAAAGGTTTCGGTATCCGCGATTTTGGTGGGCGGACTGATTGGAATGGTTGGATGCGGTGCCAAGCAGGAAGTGAAGCCGCAGGAAACTCCGGTAGTCGTGGCAACACCAGAGGCAACCCCGGCTCCGGCCTCCCAGAGATACTCGGTCTCTAAGCACGATACGCTTTGGGGTATTGCCGGTAAACAGGATATTTACGGCGATAATTTCCAATGGCCTTTGATTTTCAAAGCCAATCGTGACCAGATTCAGGATCCGGATATTATTGAGATAGGCCAGGATTTGGCGGTCTCCCGCGAATTTAAGCAGGAGGAAGTTTCGCAGGCCATCGAAAATGCCAAGAAGACGCCGCGGTACAAGAAACATAAGAAGCCGCGCAAGCATTTGCCCATCGAGTACTAATGCACGCAAAGTATCCAAACGATTAAAAAAGGGACCTGACCCAGGTCCCTTTTTTAATCGTGGTTTAACGACCGCTTGAGGGTAGCAAGTGAAACCATGCCGCTAGAGATCATCCAACAACACGCCCACCCGGCTGTGTCCAAGACGCGCATCCGCCGCCGGTTACAGCTTTGCCTGAACCATCTCAAACTTTCACAGGCTGAAATTTCGATATTGCTTACCGATGATGCCGCCATTCGTGAATTAAACCACAAATACCGCGGTAAGGATAAACCTACGGATATTTTGTCGTTTGGCATGCGCGAGCAGCGGAGTTTGTCGGACCCATTGCCGCCTGATGATCAGGTGCTGGGCGATTTGGCGGTTTCCCTGGAAACCATTGAGCGGCAGGCTGCTGAGCGCAGCGTGAGCTTGGAGGAAGAATTGATTTTTATTTTGATTCATGGGTTGCTGCATTTGCTGGGGTATGATCATGCGCGGAGCTTGGATGAAAAGCGCATGCAGGCCATGCATACCCTGTTGTTGGCCGTTTGCCGGCCTAGGCTTCATTAAAATAATGAAGCGGGGGTTCGGGGGCGAAGCCCCTGACTTAGTTAGGAAGGAAAGCGAGGATGCATCGGCGTCCGCGTCAGGGGAACCTGTGGTTCCCCTGAAAGCTTGCTGCGAGGATAGAAAACGTGGATTTGTTTATGCTGGTTGACATTTTAGTTTTAATCATCCTGGTCGTTTTGTCAGGGGTTTTTTCCATCAGTGAAAGCTCCCTCATGGCTTTGGGAAGGGTACGTCTTACTCACGCCATTGAACAGGGCGGCAAGCGCGGCCAGGCCCTGGAAGCCTGGCGCAAGGATCCCAACCGGCTGTTGACCACAATTTTAATATTAAATAACGGGATCAACATCACGGCATCGACCGTGGCCGCTTTTTTTGCCGTGCGTTTGGCCGAGAACCTGGGGCTGAACCGCGTCCAAATGGGTGCGGCCGTGGCCGGGGCGGTTACGGTGGTGATTATTGTATTCGGCGAGGTAGCCCCGAAACTCCTGGCCATACGCAAGGCCGAGCCCATTGCTTTGTTCATTATCCGCCCCTTGGTCTGGGTCGACCGGCTGCTCGCCCCCTTGGGGCGCGTGGTGGTGGCCATGGCCAACGTGTTCTTGCGCACTTTGGGACAAAAACCCGGAACCCATGTGCCCGTGGTGACTGAAGAAGAAATCCACACCCTGATCGATATGGGGGCGGATGCGGGAATCATTGAAGATCAAGAGCACAAAATGCTCAGCGGCGTCATCAGTTTGGGCGACATGCAGGTGCGCGAAGTCATGGTCCCGCGCACGGGCATGGACTGCATCAATGCCGCAGATGACATCCAGCGGATCATCAACCAGATCATCCAAACCGGATACTCGCGCATGCCGGTGTACAAAGACACGGTGGACAACATCATCGGCGTGGTGTACGCCAAGGATTTGCTTCCGCTCACACAAAACATCGAATTGATCGTCCTCCAAGATATTCTGCGCCAGCCGTATTTTGTGCCCAAAACCAAAAGTGTCGCGGATTTGCTGCACGAATTTCAAAAAGGTAAAATCCACATGGCCATCGTAGTGGACGAATACGGCGGGACCTCCGGGCTGGTGACACTCGAGGATTTGATCGAGGTTATCGTGGGGGAGATTCATGACGAGTACGATGTGGAAGAAAAACCTGTAGATCACGTTTCGGAAAATTGCTGGCTGGCCAACGGCCAGGCCGATATTGCCGATGTCAATATGGTGCTGGAAAGCGAGCTGCCGAATTCCAAGGATGTCAATACCATCGGCGGATTTCTCTCCGAGCTGATGGGGCATCTCCCCCGCAAAGGAGAGGTTGTGCAGTATGAGGATTTGCACTTCACCATCGCTTCGGCCACCAACCGCAAGATTGAAAAGATTTTTATCCGCCGTGTACCCCCTCCGAGTGAAGGGAAAAACCAAGAGAGCTAGCACGGGGCCATTCAGGTTACCGGGCCGGCCTTAATACAGCGGTGCTTTTTCGCCCGTGATTTCAGCAACGGCATTGCGGAAAAGATTAATATTTTCCGGAGAATCCGGCTGTTCGGCCGCGCGCGGTGAGGGCATATTGGTTTTTTGGGCCAAAGCCATCCGGCCGCTCACGTTTTTCACTTTATAGATGTATTGATAGTATTTAAGCAGTTTCTCTCCCATGGCGCTCCCTTCTAAAATTTTTCCAAGGCGCGGACATACGCCTCGGCTTCTTTACCCCACGCGGCCGGAGTTTGAATTTTCCATTTTTACTGTAAGTGGCAGGCGTTGTAATTTATCCGCGATTACCCTGAGGAGAGCTTCGGATAAAAATGATCTTCCCTTAAGCGTGGATACACCTAACTTTTTTATGCCTGGAACCGCTGCCAATCAGCCGCGGCAATTATTTTGTGAACGCGACTTTGAGTTTGCCCTGCAATTCGCCGTCAAGCGTAACTGCGGCAATATAGATGCCCGGCGCCACGCCGGTGCATTGCCAGCGCCCGAGGTTGAGAATGTTACCGTAAAATGCGGATTTTAGCTTTCGCGCGTCGAGGACGTGAGATCACTTGCGGCCCCCAAACCCGTAGCCACGGACGGCAGGATTCCTTTCTGGCGATAAATTGGACGGATGAGAGCACGCAGTTGCGGTAACTGCAGCGTGAACAAGCCCGCGCCGATCAGGCAAATAAAACCGCCAAGGGTAAGTGTGGCCGGTGCGCCGATGCGGGTCGAGAGCGTTCCCGCCAGCAGGCTGCCAAAAGGCGCCATGCCGGCGAAGGCTACGGCGTATAAGCTCATTAGGCGTCCGCGCTTGTCCTCTTCGGCAATGGTCTGGAGGATGGTATTGGAAGACGCCATACTTACCATCATTCCGAATCCGGAAAGGGCCACAAGGGGCAGGGAGAAAAGTATATGGTGCGAGAACGAGAAACCGATCAAACCCAAGCCGAAACAAGCTGCGGCTAAAGGGATCATAGCCCCCAGGCCGACAATGGATTTGCGCGCCGCCAGGTAAATTGTCCCGATTAGGGCTCCAACACCGGCGCCGGCCATAAGAAATCCCAATGTGTTTGGCCCGCCACGGAGAATGTCTTTGGCGAAAACCGGCATCAGCACGGTGTAGGGCATGCCGACCAGGCTGATGAGCGCTAACAGCAGCAATATATTTCGGATCGGCAAAAAGCCGAAGGCATACCGTACACCGGCCTGCAAGTCCTGTAAAAATTTTTTTTCCGAGGCCCGCGTTCGCGTAGGAGCGAGTCGCATGGCCAGCAGTGCGGCAATCACGGCCATATAGCTGATGCCGTTGATGAGGAAGCAGGTGCCTTCCCCCACAAGTGCAATAAGAATACCCGCGATCGTCGGTCCAATTAGGCGCGAAGCATTGAAGACCGATGAGTTCAGGGCAATGGCATTAGCCAGATCTTCTTTCCGGCTGATCATCTCCAGCGTGAAAGCTTGGCGGGTAGGCATATCAAAGGAGTTAACTGCGCCCAAGAAAATTGCCAAGACCATAAGGTGCCAAACCTGGATACGGCCGGACAGCGTCAGCCCAGCCAGGGTCAGCGCCTGGAGCATGGCCAGGATTTGCGTTATCACCAATACGCGCCGGCGTTGCCAACGGTCGGAGAGCACACCGGCCAACGGCGTCAGGATGAGCATGGGGAACTGGCCTGCAAAACCCACCATGCCCAATAAGAAAGGCGAATGGGTGATGCGGTAAACCAACCAGCCCAGGGCAATGGTTTGCATCCAGGTTCCGATGAGGGAAATACCTTGGCCGAAAAAGAACAACCGATAGTTGCGGTTGCCGAGGGCGCGAAAAATCTGTCCCAGGCCCGCAAGATTGAAGGGAAGTTTGGGTGACACCATACAAGGACTCGCAACCTCCGGGCGCCCAGCGCCCTAAAAAACAGAATGTGTATTATAAAACATTCGGCATGTAAAATCTTCCGTTATATGTATTGGGGTGCCAGGCATCAGTGGCAGGGAAGCTGAATTCAAGTTGGGAAATTAACGGATGTTCCAAGAAAAGTCCAGCCCAAGTCCCACGGAAAAGTAGTATTCGTTTTTAAATCCGGCGCGTTGTCCGGCTTCGGCCCGCATGGTAAGCGGGTTTAGCATTTCGGCTTCCCAAAATAGGCGAGCACCAAAAGAGGAAGGGAAAAACTGCTCCTGTTCATCTTCGTCGATAAAATTGCCAATATTTCCGTCCTCGAGTTTCGTGGTTACCAAATTGACGTCAATCCCGAATTTATTGAAATATTTTAATGTCTTTCTTCCGTACAATGCTGCATCAATTTCAACTTGCGCGCGTGACAACCATGCTATTCCGAAATACATGCCTTGATTATCGATGTTTGCGCCAAATTTATTTTGATGTTTTACATAAATATCATTAGGATTGTAATAGTATGCTGAATAAGCAATGGTTGACCTGGTATAACGATAATATCCGCCGCGCAGGGATAAAAAATTATTCATTTCGCGTGATTCATCAACGTATGAAATTTTTACAAATGATCCGCCCAGCGGCGTTGTATTCAAAACAATTGGAATTGTCTCTGACTTTTTTGTGTGCCAAAGGTTGAATTCACCACCCACCCGCATTTCGGAGAATCCGGCCATATCAATTTTGTTGTCAATACTGTTTATATATACATTGCGGTTAATGTCCAGCAAAGCCCAAAAAGCGTGATAAATGTCCAGCGAAAGATACTCGTTTAGAAAATAATCCACTTGGTAATATAAGGGGATAGCGCCATTTAAAGAAGCGTCCCGGGAGAGTTCGGCATTGAATCCAATATCAAACCGGAGATTATCTGTTTCATCACTAAGATGCCTGTACTGGATCTGTTCTGCGAAAACAGAAGAGGTGGACACCAAACTAAGCAGGAATAAAAACACCGCGAAAATTCTTTTCATTTTTTAAGTTCTCCCGAAGTATATATTTAAACAGTTGCCAAAGATATGAATAATCTTTGGGGAATGCGTGAAATAGGCAGATATAATAACAACGAAACACAGAAAGGTAAATGGCCAAAATGAATTTTGGAATGTTTGAAACCAGTATACGATTTTTTGAGGGTGAAAAAAAAGAAAATGTGCGGACGCTAGAGTGACTGATTGAACAACGTGATCAATTGGGAAACACCGGCGTACTCGCCTTTGCGGCGGCTATACCTTTAATTATTTTGTAATCGCAACTTTGAGCTTGCCCTCCAATTCGCCGTCAAGCACAACTGCGGCAATATAGATGCCCGGCGCCACGCCGGTGCATTGCCAGTGCAGGACTTGTCCTCTGCCGTTTAAGGTTTGTTCCAATACCGCAATCCGCTCGCCGTTGATATTATAAATAGAGATCACCACGTGCGAGGTGCGGCTCAAGTGGAGCAGGAACCGGATGTCATTCTTGCCGGGATTGGGATAGGCCAGGGCCGGTTTGCCGGCCAGGTCGATTTGGCTCAGCGGGTTGGTGGGTGTGGCGGTGGGTGTAAGCGTGGTGGTCGGAGAGGCGGTAGACGTCGGGGTGATGGTGGCAGTGGATGTTACGGTTGCGGTCGGAGAAATGGTTGGGGATATTGATGCTGTGGGCGAGACAGTCGGACTGAGGGTGATGGTTGGGGTGACGGTCCGGGTTGTGGCAATTGTAGCCGTGGGAGATTGGGTTGGACTGAGCACCATGGTCGCGGACGGGGTTGGCGTGTAAGTGCGGGTAGGCGTCGCGGTTCGCGTGGGTGTGGGTGTCAGCACCACGCCGGTGGTAAACTCAGCATCGGTGGTATAGGCAATATTGCCGGCCGGGTCTTCCAGGCGCAGACGGAAATGGTAGGTCTGCATGGATGCGAGTCCTTCAAGGACAAAGGAATGGCGCCGCCAGAAACCGGGTTCTGAATTTTTACTCATGCCATAGGCGGCTGTGAGGCCGTATTCAATTTGGATCTTGGCAAGATCCGGTTCAGGGGCATCGGCGACCAGAAGTTTGATAATCGGATCACCGGATACTGAAAAACTGATCTGCGGATAGCCGTCTTCCAGGGCAGGCGGCTGGGTGTCATAGACCAAAGTTTTGGCAGCCAACGGCGCATACAAAGCATCGCCGACATTGATCGGCATCCAGCCGATGCTGGGGGTGCACAAAGCCGCCGCTTCGGCGAAACAATAACCGTTCAGGATGTAATAGAGTAATACATTGGGACGGGGATGGCCGTTGAGATAAGGCTCTCCGATTACGCCGCAAAATGCGCTGGCCCCTTTGCGCAGGGCTTGAGTGCCGAAGGCGGCGGTTGCAGGGGAGCGCAAATTGCTCAAGGAGTTGCTGTTTAAATCGCAAGCCACGGATCCGGGCAGCCATTCCCAGACATCGAGGTAGCGGCCGTAATTGTACCAGCCGCCGTACAGCAATGCCCGGGGAGCCGAAGTGGCGGAGGTGAGGTCGCTGTATTCGGCCTGGGCTTCACCTATTTCATAACTGCCGGTTGTATTTTCCCAGTAGAGTGTCAGCCCGGATGCGGCAATGTAATGCTCGGCATAGGCCATATTCGTGTCGGCATCGGCATAGGTGCTGTAGGAACCGTTTTGCACGCTGGATAATGCAGTCAGATAGGCATCGGTATAGCGGGCTGATCCCTGGCCGTACCGGCTGTCCACTTAGGCATTGCCCTGGTAATACCCGGCGTTGGCTGCAATATAACGGTCTCCGTATAAAGCCTGGTCCACCAGTTCCTGGCTGCCGTTAAGGCCGAGCGGCCCATCCAAACGCGTCACCAAATACATCTCAGTACCGGCGAATTTATAAGTAGCGTGGTCGAAATGGGCTTTGTCCGTGCCAAAGGTGGGAGCGGATTCCAGGTAAGGATTGGTGTACCAGTAGATATCGTCCGTGGAAGGGTTCCAATAATTCAATCCCATAATTACATTGTCAATGCTGACGCTTGCACCCGAAGCGTTCAGGACCGTATAGGGCACGCCGTAGACAAACACGATTGCATCGATATTGGCCGCGCCCAGGGCGCTGAGTTTGGTTTCATATCCGCTTATTCTATCGCGGAAGCTTCAAACAGTTAAGTGTTGCACTTCACTATTGAACTCGGGGATGCAATTGGCGGCCGGGATGCCCCGTTTGAGCAGGTAATATTCGGCAGCTTGTTTGGAATCCTGGACGCCGTTGTTATCCTGATCCCCGGTCCAGTTGGCATTGTAGGCGACCAGAACCCTACTCGGTGTCAGAGCCAGGACCGGCTGGGAACCGGCAAGCCACGCGGTTGTTGCAAAAAGGAAGAAAACAAACCATACGCGGTACCGCAAGCGGGAGCGGAAAATTGAAATAGCAATGCCGCTAAAAAACAACCAGGTAATTTTTTGAGGCGCTTCCGGCATTCGAGTGAACCTAGAATCCAAGGTCGAGGCCCCCGAAATGGAATAGGATCGCCATCCGGAAACGCACCCTGTTCCTGAATCCG
>JAGVPM010000178.1 GCA_020052235.1 Candidatus Goldiibacteriota bacterium | reverse complement strand
GTTCGTTCGATGACAAGTGCTGGTAGTTTGGTTTCATATCCGCTTATTCTATCGCGGAAGCTTCAAACAGTTAAGTGTTGCACTTCACTATTGAACTCGAGGCCCTCGTCGCGCTGCTTCACGGCTTGATTCATTTTTTCTTGCGCCAATACCTCTTGCTTTATCGCCTTATCTAGGCGGACTTCGGCTGACGTATTTTTTCCCAATTCCTCCGCAAATGCAGCGCCGGAAAATTCTTTTTGAGAGCGCAACGCGGCTTGATTCGCAATGTTTTCAGCAGTACCGGCATTGGCCATAATAGTTTCACCGGCATTTTTAAATGCTTCAACCAATTGAGCCCTGCGTTCTGCGGAAAGCTGCGGTCCCATGGTCTCGCTTGCATGTCCGGTCATGTTTTCAATAATACGTACAGCCTGATTAATGTCCGATTCCATGGCTTTTTCTATTATTTTCGCCCCGGCATCCGATGCCTTTTCCGCTATTTGGGCAATTAATCTTTCCGAACCCTGAACTTTTTGCAAATCCAAAGCGACTTTTTCATGTTGTCCTAAAATATTCACGCTTTCGATCAGGTTTGACCAAGCTTGTTTTCCTTCTTGGATCGTTTGCTGAATTTGCCGTGACTCTTTCCGGGCCAGGGCAATTTCCGGATTCGCCCCGGTTTTAGTTTTAGCTTCTTGGATGGATTTAAACTCTTCTACTAAATTTTGACGGATATTTCTCCGGCTTTCGAGGTTTGTCGTAATCTGCAATTGTGCTTGAAGTTCCTTTATCCTGCTCCGGCTCGAACGAATTTCCGCGCCTATTTCTCCGCCCTTGCTTTCCTGCATCTGTTTGATGCTGCTTTCAAGTTTGGCAACATCTCTCTGAAGTGCTTCAACCTTTCTGATTTCAGTTAAACTTAAACTATTTTTTGCTTGTTCAACCAAAGCCCCTGTCAATTTTACTGCATTTTCCCCCATCAACCCGTTTGCCGCTTTTTGCAGTTCGGGTATGCTCTTTTCCAGCGCGCTACGCGCTTCAGCGACCTCCAAAGCAGCCAAGGCTTTTTCCGTTGCATTACCTGCTTTGGAAGCAGTTTCAAATTTTTTCAGCGCGCTTTCATGCGCATTGACCCGTTTCGAGAACTGATCCTCTGCCTCTCCCAGCCATTTTTCGCCAAGATCCCGTACCTGATTATATTTTCCGGATTGAGCCGAATTTTCAAGAGCTGCATTTTGCCAAGGCTCGGTTTGCTGAAGCAAATAATTGCGCTGCGCTTTTAATTCCCCTACCTGCTGTAATTCGTTCAATGCCTGTTTAGCTTCATTTCCTCGTAGCTTTGAAAGCTCCTGCCAAAGGCCTTTACTCGGGGATTCAATAGCCGATATTTTATCGTTGAGTATTTTTATTTCCTCTTTTAACTGGCTAGGCGCCAATTCCGGTTGTTTTTGCGCGGCACTTTCCTGTTTAGCTAAGGCGGCATTCCGGTTAAAAAGTTCGGCCGCCATTTGCAAAGCCGTCCGGAAAGGATGATCCGCAAAGTTGGCTTTATGCAACTTAAACGGATCAGTTTGTTCTGTTTTGGCCGTCTTGGTTTGCTCGGCTTTTCCGTCGCCTTGACTTCCCCCGCCCCCGGTTTCCGCTTGTCCGCCTTTGGCAATATTTTTCTCCCAGGCATCCACAAACCGCTCCAGAGCCAACCGTTCGGTATCAATCGCCTTGTGGTCTAATCCTATATCTGTTGGCTTTAAATTTGTATTGTTTGAATTGATTGTTTCCTTAATTTGCGCCCTGCATTCTACATTGCTCGAGTTTTTCACCGCAGCTACGAGCGCATCCTGTTTGGCCGACGACATTTCAGAAACAGCATTCGCCACATCAAGCGATTTTAAAGCTTCGCCCCAGAGATCGGCGCTTAAGTTTTCCAAAAATTTAACAACAGCTTCCGGATTGCTCACCAATTCTTTTTCCAACCGGTTTTTAATATTTTCCGAGGCTTTTGGCGCGTCTTTCACTGCGGGAGTTTCTCCCGTTGGGGTTTGAATTTTTTCATTCTTGGTAACCGGCGTACCTTGGTTTTGAACATCCGCTGGTTTAACCGCCGTTTCGGATGCCAACTTTCTTTCTGTAAGTATTTCCGCCATTGTCTGACTGGCCTTGGGATCCATAGCGATACTGTTCATCAAATTAGAAGAACTTAAATTTTTGCCGGTATTAGTTTCAGTTAAAAAAGCGTTCATAGCCTGTGCGTCTTTGGCTAAGGCAGAGGTCATCTTTTCACGAACCACCGCAGAGCGGTCTGCCGCCTCCATGAGGTTATCCCGAAGCTTGGTGCCCGAAATTTTTTCTTCTTTTCCGGTTGCAATTTCATCCCGGGCGGCAATATCGACCAGCTTTTCCATAATTCCCGACCGTTCCATGGCCGCATTAAGCATTTGCTCTAACGGACGGTTATTGCGGTCAAACGACAATCCTTCCATATTTTTTGGTGGATTGCTTTTCAGCTCACTGGCCGCACCGGCTAATTTCTCAAAAGCATTCGAGGAACTTGTTTTGGCTGTTTCCAACGCATTCCGCATGGCATCCTTGCTTTTACCCAGCTCAACCATAGTCTCCATGCTGGAACGGGGTGTTGCGGTGGCGGCTCCCAATATTTTTTCAGCCAGGAGTCCGGGCAATTCGGCCCGCTCAAATACGTTCCGCACGGCTGTCTTGTCAACGGCCAAAGACACACACGCCTGTTCCAAAATTGCCTGCCCGCTCTTGGAATTAAACGCCGTGACTAATTCTCCCAAATTCATGGCGCCCGGCGTCTTGATGATGTTTTTGATGACACCCGCACTATCGGAAAGCGCCATTTCTCCGACAATCGTCTTGACCGCTTGAACATTGTTAACGGCTACAAGTCCGGCAGCTAAATGTTTCACGGCCGTTTCGGTTTTCGAACTGCTTATCAATAATTCTGCGGCATTGGCGGATCGGACTTCGGTTTTTACGCTGTTGGATACATTTTGAATAAGTGTGTTTAAATTAGCCTGCTCGCGGGAAGAAAGCCCTTTCATTGCCGTAGCATCAACAGGCGCGGCATCGATTCTAGCCGGGCTCGACCCAAACCGTTCCGTAACTGCTTGCGCCTTTTCGCCCCCGGCAGTTAAATCCCTCAAAGCGCTCACTTTTTCTTGAACAGTCATTTCGGACCGCCCGATATTCACGGCCGTGTTCATTTGTTCGCCTGAAAGTTTTTCCAAGCTTAAATTTTCAGCTCCGGAATTTTTAACTTCGTATTTGAAAGACATATCGCTGATTCTCGCAACCCAAGGCCGGGACATAATGGACAACGGTTTCATAACCAATTCCACAATCGGTTCTTTCACAAAATTGGCATACGACGCTCCCGCGCCTTTGGCAAAATTAAAGGAAAACTCTTTTATTCCGGATGCAGTAAATCCTTCCTTGATGCCTGAAGCCATCTCTTTAAAAGCGGAAAATTTTTCCGATGCAGAAACATTGGCATTGAGTGTGCCCATAAACTCCTTGACCGCAGCACTTTCAAATGCCGCTCTGGTCAATCCGGAAGCCACGCCAATGGCCGTCAAGCCACCTATGCCTTTTCCGACAAAACTTCCGGAAGAACCCCAATTACTGCCAATTTTTTCACCCAGCCACCCCAGCCCGGCGTTGGCTGCCATCATGCTGCCAAAGGATGCTGTTTGAATCGCCAGCCGCCCTGTGAGCGTAGCCGTCTTGCCAATCATCCCCACGCCTGCGACTTTCGCGAACATCTGACCTCCGCCCAAAGCAAAAACGACTGCTTGCGCTGGATTGTTTCGCACCATTTCCAGCATCTGTTTGGGGAAATCAACCAAGCCAGCTCCCGCTTCTATAATATGTGAATTATCCCAATGATAAACGGAAGCAACCGCATTGATTACTGTCGGGAGCAGGAAACCAGCTGCAATTTCGACTTGCATGGTCGTATAGCTTGATGCACCCAACGCCAGCTTTCCAACAATGGCAAAAGCGTTATCGTTCGTCCAATTGATATTCATGACCTCGCTGCGCCGCTGACTGGTATACGCGCCAATCGCACCGGCGGCCAGCGCACCTTCACGGTCTCCGGTCAGGTTCGAGACGGCTTTCATAATGCTGCCCTGGGCCACCGTGGCAAAATCCATGGGGAAATATTGAGACACTTTGAATACCGTATAACTCAAAGCATATCCGATCGCGGCTCCGGTCCCCGTGCCGTGCGTCTCTATCCATTGGTCCATATTTTTATTGGTGGCAACACCGCTATTGGCCAGGAACTTTTCATAATTATCCGGCGTGAAGCCCTGATCAACAAGCTTGGTAACCACGCCGGATTTATCTCTTAAAACGACTTGTGTTATCACACCTTCAGAACCGTTTATATTTCCTTTGGTGGCAAACAGTTCGTTTTTAAATTGTTTGCCGTCCAAATCATAAACAGTGCGTAGCGTTCCGGTTTTTCCATTGATAGTTACATTTTCCCGTACCGCTTCTCCCATCCACTTTGCGCCGCTCTCTGCGCCCCGGGATAAAGTGATTTTCTTCCCGTCAATCACTACATCGCCTTGGTAGCCTTTAATTTCGCTGAAACCTTTTGCAGTGCTTATAAACTCTTTTAGGGCATTCGCATTCTGAATTCCCTTGCTGCTAACCTCTGCCGCCACTTTGCCTGTAACCCCAAACGATCCCATCCACTTTGCTTCAGCTCCCACTCCACGGCTGACATTGACCTTAGCTCCATTCACCGTGACTTCGCCCTGATACCCTTTCGCTCCGCTGAACCCAGCTTTCGCGCTGATCAACTCCTTGAGTTCCGTCGCGTTTTGAATTCCCTTGGACGACACTTCTCCCAAGACCTGTTTATTGGCTACTCCAAACGATCCCATCCACTTTCCGGATTCATCCACACCCCGGTTGACATTAACCTTTTCTCCACTCACTATGACTTCGCCTTGATAGCCCTTCACTTTATCAAAGCCTTTTTCCGCACTGATTAATTCCTTTAATTCCGTTGCTCTTTGAATGCCCTTCGCCGCTACTTCTCCGGCGATTCGTCTGTCGGTAACGGCAAACGCCCCCTGCCATTTTGCATTTTCTTCCACGCCGCGATTTACACTGATTTTTTCACCTGCAATCAGAACTTCGCCCTTATACCCGCTATTTATCCATGTCTTTTTTTCCGAGTTCCAACTTTGTGTTAAATCTTTTTGAACAATACCGAGTTTCCGATCGGTTTCCGTGAGCGTTAGATCCTGCATTAACGCATTGGTAATATGCGTCGTTCTTGTCATCTTACCGTCTGCCGAAGCCTGTATAACGATTGTTTCTTTTTTAATTTCATGCATGGAAAGATTTTCAACTTGCCCGTCAAGCTTGGTAATCTTCAAGTCGATTTTTTGCAACACATCGAACTCAATAACTTTCTGCTGTCCTCCGCCTTCGCCGCCAGCCGACTTAAGCATGGCGCGGCCGGTGTCGGTGAAGGCCATTTCTTCTTTGCCCTTGCTTAGCAAAAACCCGCCGGAAACCGCCTTGAACTCATAACCGAGCTTACCGGCTGATTTTTCGATCTCTTGCCTGTTTGTTAAATCACCTTTCTCATCAAAAATAAGTGTGGCCCCGAGTTTATTGAGCTTCAGCGTGGCACCTTGTAGTTCTCCAGTGCAGTCTTGAGCGCGCTTGTAGGTTGCTTCATATATATTGCCGTTTGTATCGATCCGCGTAAGTTTATACGTGTCCTTGGTAAAATTATGCAAAACACTTCCATCCGACAATTTCACTTCAACCAAATTATTTTTAAAATCCACTTTGGCGATAATACCCAACTGGATTGGCTTTCCATCGGCATTGGTAAATGTATTTTGGCTGATGATCTGGAATCCATTGTTTTGTTTAATAAAAATCGTGCCATCCTGGGCGATATACGCATTTTGTCCGATGAGGGATGCTGCTTGAGCCGACTTTGAATCCCAACTCCATTTGCTGATTTGCTCGGCTGTAATCGTTTGCACACTAATTTCTTTTTCCACGCCGCCAACTGTTTCAAACACTTTTCCGTCTTTTACGGTTACCTTGGGTATCGTCTCAAGGAAAGCCGTCATCGTCTTGGGAACGGCGGGTTTTTCAAAGTTCAATTCAAGTTGGGTCGTTTGCTGAGTTTTCGGATCATAAACCACGCTGTACGTTTTATCTTGGTAATCGACAAAAATTTTCACGGGTTTGGTGCTGTTGACCGGAAGGAGTTCCGCGGTGATGACTTTCGTGCCATCCGGCATGGTTGCGGTAATATCCACCCGGGTTTGCGAGAGTTTTAAGCCTTGGTGTGTATTTTCAAATATTTGTTTGGCTTTGGGTTGTCCGTCCTGAATTATAACTTTATCCAAAGCTAATCCGTTATTTTCCGGCTTATACGTCATGACAGCAACGGAATTGCCCACTTGCTGCTGCACCTGTACGGAACCGTCCGCGGCCTTGGTCACGGTCCCAATACCGTCAACAGCAACCGAATTATACTTGTCTTTGTCTTGTGGTAGCGCCGCATTCTGCTCTGCGGTCAATTTTTTTACTGCGGCTGAGACTTTATCGGTAATTTCCGCCGCCATGTTGCTTGTGTTGAGCACATCCTTGCCCATGACGCCGTTCAATTCCATGGCGCGCACAAAATTTTCCGTGCTCAATTTATTGGCGGCAATGTCACTGCGCACGCTTTCAATTGCCGTTTTCTCCACGGCCTGATACGCCTGGGATTTCGGATCCATCCCGGTTTTGTTTAAAACATCCAAGGTTTGCAAAGCTACATCCGCCCGGGACATTTCCGGCATTTTAATTCCGGCATTGAAAGCCGCCAGCGCGGTTTTCTGCGCTCCGGACACCTCGCCCAAGCTCGCCTGTTTGGCTGCTGCCTGCTGCATGAGTGACGGATTGCCGCTGGCAATGGCATGGTTGACAAAATTCTGGAGGTTCGCCTGGTTGGTGCCGCCTTCGCGCGCAATGATCATTTGATCAGCCTTGGCCAGCAGGGCATTGGCGTTGGCTTTAACGTCAGCATTCGCCGAGGCATAATTCTGCCCAACTTTGTTGTAAATTTGATCCGGCAAAGTTTTTTCAAGTGCTTGGTACTTGCCCTTAACGAACGTCTCAAAATCCGGGACTGGCTTCGGTGACTTGCCCTCGCTGATGCCGTCTGCGTAGGCTTCGCGCAATGCGCCGTATTCGCGCGCAATGCTCGGATTCTGTGCCAAAGTGTTGACCGACTGATTGGCCAATATGGTGGCTTCTTTCAAGTCCTTAGGTGTATCCACCGGCACCAATCCGGTCAAAGTTTGTCCATTAGCGCCTTGCATGCCCTGCGTGTCGGCATACAATTTGGTTCCGCCTTTGCCGTCCGAGCGGAATACCTGTTCGCCGTGCGAAGTCTGAACACTAATGTCTTTGGATCCCGCTGCCTGGAAGCCAATGTGATTTTCAGTGGAAAAGAAATTGGATAAAGAATTGCCGACCGTAGCCTCGCGGCCCATAACCGATTGCACCGTGCCGTTGTCTTTCAATTGCAGGCAATATCTACTGCCATCGCTTCCCTTGGCCACAACAGTCTTGGTCGGCTGTGCGGGATCAAAATTGTATTTCACCTCAACCTTGGCCCCATTGACATCAAACGATGCGTCAACAATCTTGCTCGGTTCTCCTTTCCCGCCGCCAAAGACGCCTCTAAATGCTGCGCCCAACAAACCGTAGGTTTCAGGTGTGACTGTAGATTTAATGCTGTCTTGATCGATGTTTTGGGGGGCGCCGGCATTATTGGAACCTTTTTTCGTATCGGCATTATCCGCCCCGCTGCCCTTTCCCCCACCAGTGCTTGCACCATCGGCAGTGCCACCTTTGGCTGAATTCGGAACCACGTTTTCTCCCGGAGCCATGCCCGACAGCAATGCTTTCAAATTCTGCGCCGGCGTTTTTTCTCCATTCAGACGTTCGCCCACTGAACCGGAACCGCCGGCTTCCTTGCCACTTGCGCCATTTACGCCATTTGGGCCCGCGGCTTTGCTGAATGTCTGATCTTTCACCGGAGTTATATTGTCGCCGGCAAATTCCGCGACTTTGAGCGCCGCATTACTTCCGCTGCCGGTTTGTGACATCACCAAATTAACCGTAGGCTTTCCGCCGCCGCTGATTTGCGCGCTGATCACTTGATTGCCTTGCGCATCGGGGACTGTCGCCATCAGGGTTACGTTTTGTCCTGCTGCATTTTGGTACGTGGACACTTGTACTTCAAAATCCCCGCTTTTTGGCAATATTCCGTTTTTCTCCATCTGCTGCTGTAATTGCTTGAACTGCGTGTTGTTGGCACTGCTGCCATTGGCCAAACCCGAACTGTTCACTTTGGTTACAACCGCTTGCGAACCATCCCTGGGTGCAACTGCGTCAGACAGGGCTTGTACATTCTGGAGATCAATTCCCGAACCGGTGGTTCCACTGCCGCCTGTTCCATTCCCGCCTGTTCCATTCCCGCCCGTCCCGTTCCCACCCGTCCCGTTCCCACCCGTCGCTACATTACCCACCACAATTTTTTCACCATCTCGCCGCTCTGCTAAGGGACTCGGATTGGTTTTGTTATTGGCCGACGCATCTTTGGCGCCGTTCAGGTTCAGGTCGGCAATTTTCTGATCACTATTTTTTTCGGCAACCTGCATTTCCACTTGTTCCACGCTTTGCGGAACCGTTTCCCGATTGGGCTCATTCTTCACTTGCGGCTGCTGCGCGGAATTTAATCCCGAAGTTTCCGGTATTTGCGCCTGATTTTGTACTGGGCTATTTTGCGGAGTATCTATTGGTTTGTTCACCGGGTTGGGCGCCGGATTGTTGGTCTTCATGTTTTCCGGCAACTTCTTTTCCGGGCTGGACTGCTGCGTCGATGATGACGATGCCCCTCCACCTGATGTGGCGGAAGACAGATCCGGCTTCGGCTGATTGGCACTGTTGGAATCCGTTGTGCTGTTGTTGGTCAGCCCCTCAGCCGGCACCACAGAATTTTCCGCTGTGGACACGCTGCCTGTCGGTACTGTGCCCTTGCCCGTGCCCGTGCCCGGTCCTGTAGTCCCAGCACCTTTGTTCGTCACACCTTCACTCTCTCCGGCGTTCAATCCCGGGACCCGGTTTTCCGTCACCACGCTTCCGGTTATATTCGCACCTTGCCCTGTTCCAGTGCCATTTCCCGGCCCATTTCCCGGCCCATTGCCATTTCCCGGCCCATTGCCGTTCCCGCTCGTTTGTCCGGTGAGGTTGTCATACAAGGAAGAAACCGCGCTCGCGAACTTAGACAAAATCGAAGCTTCGCCATTTACTGGCAGCACTCCTGCAGCAAACTGCCCAAGGCTTTGCGCCATGGCTTGAGTTTGCAACGGTTTATATCCCTCTTTCGCATACAGCGGAGCTGCGTAAATTGAAAAAGCCGTTGAAGCGGCGGTTTGAATCATAGGCGCAACGATAAATTTCATAGCCATTTGCCCTGTAACTTGCAACATGGACTTTCCCGACGTGTCAGCAACATTGGAGATAACGCCGGTGCTGGCTCCAATAACCGTTGCTCCCATAAGCATTGATCCGGCCACGGAACTAACCATCATCCGGTCTGCCGGGCTCATGTCCGTATTATGTTTAAGGATGTAAGAAACACCCTCTTGAAACAACACGGTCCCCAAAGAAATCACAATTGGGGTTGCGATTGTAAATGCTATGGACTCACCCTTTTCATTCATTGTTCCTATGGCTTTTTCAAATGAATCCTTCAACGTCTCCCATATGCCTGCCGGAGCACTCGAAAATATGTTCTTAATGAAATCAACAGCCGCGCCGGCCACAATACCTGCGCCTATTGAGATTAACACAGAAAGAACAGGGCTGGGATTTTCGATATTATTCATGACGATTGCAACAATGAGCGCAGCAACGACGGCCTTGACGATACTAGTCACCACCGAGCTCGTCAGCGTAGCAAGCAATTGCCCGATGGCCGTGAAAGCTATGGTGGCCCCCGCTTTTAACGCCGACGCCCAACCGCCAAACGCCGCCGTCAAGATCGACAATGCCAAGGCCCAACCTTTCGGCAGAGGCACAAACGTCGTGATGGCAATCAACATGATCATTATTGCCAGCAACAACGGCGCTGCGGTTCCAACTGTTATCACCGTCAGAATCACCGACACCACAAACATCAAAATTTTGCCTATGGGGGATGCAAAGAATTTCGCGCATCCGCTCGGTTCTTTCGGCTTTTCGGATTTTTGCCTTTTGTGTTCGTGCTGTCCGCCCAAATTCCGCCCGCCGGGATCAGTGTTCGTCGGCTGGCCCCACGTCTGCGACGTCCCGTGCGTCGTTACTTCCGGCCGCGGCGGCGCTTGCGTTGTCTGCGTGCTTTGCACCCTTGCGGCCGTATCCTGCACCACTTGCGCCAGGGACGGAGGGCCCGTCGTTGTCGGACCGCGGCCCGTGGCCGCTTCATACGCCCGCGCCCAATTCGAAGACCCGGAATCCAGCGCATTGTCCGATAATGGATTGTCCAATACGGTTGTGACCACCAAGTTTGCCGCCGCTTTCATGGTCGGCTGCGTGGTGCGCACGTAACTCACGTCTTTCACATACACAACAGTCGCTACTTGCGGCCGTATAAAACGCTGTTCCAATTGCGGGTTGAAGCTTCCGTTCCAATTCATTGTCCCTGTCGGCTTTACGGTCGCATTGCTGTTCGGATTCGTCTGCCCCAGCAAAGTCGAGGTCGAGCGCATGCGCGTTGCGGCGGTTTCCCCGTCCAGCCCTACCACCGTCGTCTTGGCCGCCTTTTTCCCGCCGTTTTCCGCCAGCATGGTCCCGTCCGTCACCGAACTCCCCTGCACCACTTTGCTCGCGGCCGTCACTTTGTCCGCATCCTGCACTTTCATCGTGCTCAGCATTTTGTTGGCGTCTTCC
>JAGVPM010000144.1 GCA_020052235.1 Candidatus Goldiibacteriota bacterium | reverse complement strand
CTATTTTATTAAAGCCATTTTGTAGACAACGCGATTCTCGGAACCATCGGCGTTTTTGGCTTTCACCTGCACCATATATATTCCATTGGCCAAATCCCCAACAAAAATATCCTCAATATGCCGTCCAGCTGTTGCATAATTATACCTAAACGTATTTACCGCCCTGCCGCTCGGCGTGAATATTCCCGCCTCCACGTCCGCTCCCTGCCGGGTAAAAATATTCAAATGCGCTACTGAACCGCGCACCGGGTTTGGTCCACAAGCCACCCGCATGGGTTCTGACCAGGAGTACGGTGTAACAGTTGGCGTCTGCGGCAACGGGGTCGACGATGTCATCGTAGGCGTTACCGTAACCGTCGGAGTAACGGTTGGCGTCGGTGTCTTATCGCTGATTGTCAGCGAAACATTCGCGTTTGAACTTTGCCCGCTACTATCAATTACCATTATGCTCCATAGCCCCAACACTGCGCTGGTTAAGTCAAAATTTATATCTATCTGACTCCCGTTCGGTTTGTTCATATTCAATCCATAAAGATCAGCTTGACCACTTTTAACCAACTTTACCGCAGTCGCCAGGGAAAAATTCGATCCCAAAATGGAAAAATTCCGCATCCCTCCCGCAAGGACATAATTGGGATATATGGCGGACACTTCTGGTTTCAAGGTTAACAAATGTTGAGCAAAAATCTCCTTATTGGTCGTTCCGTTGCGTTCATCTGTCCACCCGATTACAGCCCCATACTGGCTATCGTAACAGATCGCGGGCGAGGTTTGATCGCCTGTGGCATTACAAACCAGCGCACCGTTGTTTGTCCACAAAGGATTACCTTGCGCGTTTATTCGTTGCGAATAAATGTCATAGTTGCCACTGCGGGAATCTTGCCAGCTAACGATCGCTCCTCCGCCCTGGCTATCGGCTGCAATAACCGGATAATCACATGCGCCGGAATCGCAAACAAGAATTCCATTGCTGGTCCATAAAACTGCGCCTGAACTGTCAAGCCTCTGAGCATAAATGCTCTTGGTGCTTCTGGTGTCTTGCCAAGATATAATTACGCCCGTACTCCCATCGGAAATAATTCCCAGTTGCGATTGACTATATGCATTACTACAGACAGTCACACCACTTGATTCCCATTGCTTCACTCCTGAACCATTTACTTTTTGCGCGAAGATATTATAATGTCCGTTGCGAAAATCCTGCCAAGCGAAAACCGCGCCGCCTTGACCATCGCTTATGACAACAGCTCCTCTTTGTGATCCGGATGCACTACAAATCGGGATGCCATTATTGGCCCAAAGTGTATTTCCAAAGGAATTAACCCGCTGAGCATATATATCGCCGCCATTTTTTAAGGGATCGCTCCAAGCAACAATAGCTCCGTTTTGACCATCGGAAATAATCCACGGATCGTCAAGACGTTGAATAGGTTCGAATATAGGATCTGCGCAAATCGTAACACCGTTGGGCGCCCATTGAATTACTCCGGAATTATTAACGTGCTGAGCAAATAAGCCCTTGTAATGAGAGCCATCGGTATTACATTGAAAAATCACTATCGCTCCGCCCATCCCATCTGGGACTATAGAAGGAATAGGAACAGAAGGCACGACTACATTCTGAGTGTTTAATTTAATGCCGGGTGGCCATAATAGCGATCCTGAATTATTAAAGCTTTGGATATAAACTCCACTTGGATTGTTCTGCCAGGTTACAATTGCACCATTTTGGCCATCGGAAATTGCGTTTATATTCGGTAGGGGTGAGCCTATATTATTGCCCACAGCTATTCCATCCAGGCTCCACTTGGGCTGGCCGGAATTATCGATCAATTGTGCATATGCTCCCCCAAAAGCACCTCGCCAATCTTCCCAAACAAGAATATATCCGCCTTTATAATCAGAAATAACTTGAGGTGATTGCTGATTGTTTGCCGCTGCACAGATCGGTACACCATTCGCTTGCCAGGCGGTCTCGGCTGAACAATATCCTGGGAGAACCAAGGCGAAAAAAGCAAGGACCGTCAGAAAGAATTTGTCTTGCCAGAACAATCGCGCGACCCTATGCAAGCCAAAGTCGAAATCATATGCCATAGCCAAACCCCCGAATTCTTTTGCCTTTGATTATATCGACTTTTCCAAGGCATTGCAAAGGTATCTTGCCGTGCCCGTTAGCCTAAAATAGGAATTTAAATTTTTAAAAAATTTCCAATACTATTAAAAACCATCTGAATAGCCTTATGTATTTAGTTTTGCTTATGGCATTCAAACGAGAATAAGAATGGTGCCAAGTCCTCTTTGTTAACGCGATATTTTTAAAAATGAATGTTTTCTATTGTCCGGGCGGTGATACGGCGATACTATATGAAGAGTGTCTGTTTTTAAATTTTGCTTAAAAGGAGACTACTAATGCGATTCCGCAGCGCCCTAGGAACAATTGCTTTCGTATTGATGCTTTCAAACCTTCTATTTGCCACTTCGACCGAATTCAAGGGTTACACCTTTGACGCCCAGGTAATCAAGGCCAGCGGAAAACAGTACAGGGCATTCGTTGAAAACAAACAGGCCACGCTTAAGGTCAGGCCCAATGAGGAGTATTCCGTCGTGGTTCGCAATCCCCTGCCGGTGAGAGTCGCGGTGGCGGTAACCATCGACGGGCTCAATTCGATTGATGGCAAACGCACCTCTCCCCGGAACGCGCAAAAATGGATGATCGGACCGAATTCCTCAATTACCATTTCCGGATGGCAGACCAGCAAGCAGACCCTCAGAAAATTCCTCTTCACCGAACAGTCCGCCACATTTGCCCAGTGGCGGGAAGATAAGGACGGAAAGCGTTTCACTAAAAATCTCGGCGTCATCGGTGTGGCGTGGTTTTGGAACAGCGGCGAACTGGACGCAGCTCTCCATCCGCCTCAGCCGCAACCATTCGTTGAGGACGAATACCGTTCAGCCGATTCCGCCTCCCGGGCCAGCAAAGCCTCGGCAGCACCCAGCGCCAGATCGGAAGCCCGGGCCGGGACCGGCATGGGCAGAGAGCAACAAAACCAAGTCACTGAGGTTGTGTTCAACGCAAATGCGGGCATGTTTGCAGTAAAAGATGTCCTAAAAATATTTTACGAATTCGCTCAAGACCCGGCCGAGCCGTTGCCGTTTGTGGATGATGACGAAGATGAAGGCCGGTTTACGCCTGATATGCACAAATAGCGTCACCGCGTTTTCTTCTTTCGGTACCGGGAGATACCATGAAAAATATTGTTTTGTGCTGCTGCCTTTTCATTTTCATATCCTTGCCCATATTATCTGCGGCCAGGGAGGCTAATGTAATCACCAAAAACGGGCAGGTCATCAAAGGTGAGCTTATTGGAATCAACGACGGAAATATCTATCTTAACAACAAAGAAAATCAGGCAAAAATCATCAAAACCGATGATGTGGCGGAGGTCTTTGATTCCGAGACCAATGCCAAAATAGACTTCAACAGCCCAAATTCCGGAAAACAACAGCCCCAAACATTGCCTGCCGTAGGCCCGCCAATGGCAACACCCGCACCAGTGCCCGGCTATAATGAAAAAAGAACCATGATTTTCATCAACGGAACAATGCAATCCGGCCTGGTCGGCTATGTTCCTTGCAAGCCTCTGGAAGGCACCTATGCTCCCTACTCCGCCTATGTGGTTGGCATGCAACCTTATGACTCCGCGTGGGGAGCCGGTATGAGCATCGAATATAAATTCCTGGATTCACTGGCCGGTTGTTTTGATGCCGGCATAAGCCGATGGGAAAAACTTTTAGCGAAAAAAGGCGGCTATGGTGTCGGCGACTGGGTTTTTGAACAAACCGGCTATAACGGCGCTGCCGTAGGCCCTTTTCCCATGGATGTCAAATATTACATGGATACCACAATCATGCGTATGGGCGCTAAGTACTATCCGCTCGATAAAGGCGTTTTCCGGTTGTTTATAGGCGCTGCCCTTGGGATTTATGGTTGGCAAGCTACGATCGGAAACCGGGATGAGGAAAAAAAATACAGCGAGACTTCTTCCGGCTATGCCTATTCACCTACGTATCAAGCGGGAATTGATTTGGTGTTTGGTGAATTTGCTTTGCGGATATTCGGCGATTTTGCCACAGCGGTCGCTTACCCTAGGTTTGAAAATCTTTTTCAAACGGGATGAACGTTCGAAAACACTGGGGGCGAACACGTGGAAGGACCGTATCGTTTCGGGATTGCTTTGGGATTTGCGATATAAGCATTATCAAAAACTCACCCCCGCACTCCCTTCGCCGACGCTGGCACGTTTTCAGGTTTTGTGTATGAAATGGTTTGCTTGACCGCTGATTATTTTTTATTAGCTCGGTTGTTTTCGATGTTTTCCTTAATAATGTTCAAGGCTTTTTCAAGCACCTGTCCGAGGCTTCTTTTTAAAATTAAATGAATGATGAATGAAGAAAACATATTCCGGGGCGTTAAGCTGTATTCCCATACTATTTCAGTTTTACTGTCTCTATTTTTAAAATCCCACCTGCCGTCGATTTGAAGGAGCATGTATTTTAAGCTGGAAGTGAATTGGTTTATAACGTAGGTAAAAGATTCAAATTCAGTAACGCTGGTTAATCGTTCCGAGGCGGAAGTATTGTCATCAAAAATAACGGTTCTAGTCATGCCCGGCACATACCATTTTTCTTTGTTGGTCGTGGACTTGACTCCGGGAATGAAACCGGTTTTCTTAAAGATCACACTTAATTCAATAGGCACAACATATTCGAAAACCTGTTTTATATTTCCATTAATAATTATGGAAGCAACAATGCTGATATTTTTCATGGACACTCCGTGGGAAATTTTTTATTTATATTTTTTCCAGATTCGTCCTGAGCATGGTGTTCTCCATCTGAATCTTGAGATTTCGGTTGTTCTACTATCTGCTCACTTCACCATCCTGTGTGTTTCTGGGCGAACGCCGTTCGCCCCTACGCAATCAATTACAACCTTACTTCGCATTACCCCAGTACAAGTACGCCACGTCCTTGCGGACATACACGATCATATCGTACGACCCCAATCCGTTCCACGGCTCGCGGTAGATAAACAGGCGCCAGATTTTCTGCAATTGACCGCCCATTGTGTCGTCGAAAATGACGTTCGGGTCCGGTGCCCACCATACGCGCAGTTTGTAGCGTTGCGCCACATAGTCGGCAGCCAGCAGTTGCGCCACGCGCTCGTCGTGGCCCGGGGTTGCCATTTCCACGCCGGTGATGATCAGCGGAGTTTTTTCAATGGAGCCTTCTGCTTGATTGGCGGTGAACTTGGGATAGCCTACATATTTAAAGTCGCGCAAATACCATGCAAACGGCCAGGAGCAATAATCCTCGCAGGTGATCTTCATTTCCAAATTGCCGTTCAGGCGTTTGGACATGCTGGTTATTTGGCGCACCACTTGCGGCACGTCGGTGGAGGATTGCACGTACACTAATTGCTCGGCCGGATTCGCGCCGTTCTCATAAAAGCATAGGTTCACGGTGTTGTGCAGCAGCAGCACGGAAAACAGTGCCACCACAGCCACCAACCATTTTCTCTGCTTCTGAAAACGCTCCCACAAATCATTTAAAAACGTGCCGGTCAGTAAAATCATGGGCAAAAGGGGATGCACGATCAGCCACGGCATGCGCTCGCCGGCAAAGGACAGGTCGGAAAATCCGGCCACGGTCCAGACCAACAAAACCACCACCCACATGCTTTGCTTGCCGTAGGAAAAATATCCCACCAAGCCGGTTCCCAAGGTAATCAGCAGCAGGGAAAAAACCAAGCCCGCGCTTTGCTTCCCCTCGATGGCAAATAACCACCAAGCGGCAATCACCACCACGTAGCCCAGCAGGCGCCAGCCGCGGTTGGTTTTATCCATGATAAAACTGTAATAAAGAATGGCGGCCAAGGTTCCAAAAAATGCCAGCGGCTCATAAAACGGCATAAGGGCGGCATAGTAATACATGGGCTGGCTGCCGCGTTGCACCTCGTGCTGCCCCAGCCAATACGACCACGATTTGGTGAACGCGTCGATGATGCCGCGGGGATTGGAGAAAAACGAGGTGTAGAGCACTAACATGATGGCGCCAAAAATGGCCAGCGTCACATACAGCGTCTTGGGATTGGTTCGAAATTCTTTCAACAGATCCGTGATTTGGTTCTCGCCGGGCTGGTCTGTGCTCTTTTCCCACAACCAGCGGAACACCAGGGTGAAAAAGAAAATATACCCGACAATGTAAATGACTTCCTTGGTGCAAAACGCCAGCGCTATGCCGATGCCCACATAATATAGATGGCGCGGCTGGCGCGACCGCAGATAATGAAACATGCCGTAGAGCATGACAAAGGTAAAGGTGACGAAGTATATGTCTTCGCGCGTGAACCGTCCGAAGTACGTGAACGACGGCGAAAGCAGCATCATCACACCCGTGAACATGGCCCCGGCGCGTCCCAAGAATGGACGCAGCCCGTAGATCAACACCAGGCAGAACACGGAGCAGGACGCAGCCATTATCCGGGCGGTAAAATCCGAAGCCCCGAACAAAAAGTACATGAGCGCGTTGCCGTGAAACTGGAGCGGGCCGTGCATCATGGGGTCATACGCGTACCCGTTGCCTTTGAAATAATTCCAGGAATAAAACGCGTGCAGGCTTTCGTCATGGTGCAGGGGCTTGTCCCCCAGGGCATAAAACCGCAGCCAAACCCCGGCTATCAACAGCAGCGCCCACACTAAATTTTCCAGCGTCATCCATTTGACAATCCACTCCATGGCTGACCCGCTCGGCATGCCGGGCGCGGTCACGACCGAGGCTGCCGGAGCCGGAGACACGGGCGCGGGTTGAGGTTTTTTGGTTTCTTTCTTAGCCGCGGGCGTCGGGCTCGCCGCCGCCAGCTTGGTGCCGCATTCATCACAAAAACGATTGCTGGCGGGATTTTCCGCCCCGCACTTCGGACAATTCATAAAATCCTCCTGAGTATAACTTAATTATAAATCATTCCCCACCAGTGAGAGTGTGTGTCGCAATGCGAAAAACAAGATTGCCGCGCTCCCTGCGGTCGCTCGCAATGACAGCATTTAAAGGATTTTCTGTCATTGCAAGGAGCGTAAGCGACGAAGCAATCTCTATTTGACGCGTTGCGACACAGTCTCACCGGGGAAGGAGCTATTATTACCGCTTGCGGTAAATAATCACGCCGCCTTGATTTTGATACACCCGCTCCATAATCTGCCCGAACTTGAGCAAGCCCGGTTCGGGATATTTCTGGCGTTCCAGGGTTCCGACAAAAACATACTCGATCTGATATTGCTCCAGCAATTCCTTAACGCGTCCCAAATCCTGTGATGTATATAGGGTATCAATATCCGGGATGCGCTTGGCGGGTTCGTCGTAATTGCCGCGCCACTGCAGCTCGTGCCCGGCCCAGCCTAAAACCGTGGGCAAGCCGGTGAATGTGGACACGCGCGCAAAGTCCGTGTATTCGCCGCCAGTGGCTTCCAGAACCACCGGGGTGCCTTTGATATTTTCCCGCATCCACTCAATGCCTTCGCGGTCAGGCGGGAAATTATTTTTTAAATAATAGGAGCCGTCCAAAGTCGCCACATTGGCAAAGCTGTTGGTTTTGACCAGCACGGACGCGAACGGATACACCAGGGACCCGATGATTAAAACCGCCATGGGCACTATCCAGGCGACACGCAAGTTCTTATTTTTAAAGGAATGCGTGAATGTCCACCATACGCCGTAGACTCCGCCTATGCCCAACAAAAACCAAATTTGATAGTAAAACTTAAACACGGTATTCATGCGGTCCAAGGGCGGCTGGAACGTGTCGTTGATGTGCAGCACGTCCGCGCCGAAACTCAACAGCCAGGCCGTGCCCAGCAGGCAGAGCGCGAACACGGTTTCGCTCTTTTCCGCGCGCGTGGCCAGCAACGGCGCCATGGCAAAAAACAGCAGCACCATAACACCCAAAAACGGGGATTTAAAAAAGAGGGCGCAAACCACCAAGAGCAACCCTGCCAAACTTATTCCCGCTGCCCATCGGCCCGCGCCGCTCCGGATCACGGCAGCGGGTTGCAAGATAAACAGAAAATAGCGTTTCACGCTTTCGGGAATTCTGGCCAAGGGTTGGGCCAAGGGCGAATCATCCGCAGCTTGGGCGATTTCGGTCATGGCCGCGCCGCAATGGCCGCAAAAATGTTTGCCCTGGCGTACGATGTCCCCGCATTGCGCGCAAACCTGATTGCCTTTTTTAGCTGGTTTGGCTGCTTCAGGCCTGGTCAGTGCCAGGAACCAAGTGTGATACCGCGCGGCTAAAAATGTCAAAGCCATGAACACCAACAATCCGAAAATCAGCAAATAGTCGGTAACTAAAGTATTCTGGGTGGTGACGCCCAACCCCTTGGCCTGGCTGTGAAAATTCACATAAAAGGGGATATATGGGATCACGGCCGAGGCCAGGATAATGCCCAAACTCGATACCATATCTTTCCAGGGAATCTGCGACCAGGTTGCCTGCACCCGGTATTGCTGGAAAAAAAACACCAGCATGGCAATGAAGAATAACGTGGGCACATCCCAGCTGTTCATGAATCCCAATGCGCCGATCAGCACACCCCAAAAAATATAGCTTGCGGCATGGCCGGAGATTTTGGGTGAAATGTCTTTTACCTCGGACTTCAGGTGATTCAGGGCCAATGCCAGGGCCGTGATGCCAAAGGGAATGGCCAGCATGTGCGGGTGCATATCCCCTAAGAGAAAGGAGAAAAACGGGAACTCATTGATAGTGTCGGGAATAACCCGCGAGGGTGTCCACCAATTGAAATTATCCATGGTCTTATTGACCAGCACCTGGCGCACGCCGTCCAAGTTGCCCAGTAAAAATATGGCGGCCCAGCCGCTTACGGCCACGCCCAGGCGGCGGGTTAAATTGTACAGCAAACCAAACACCGAAAGCCCGGACAAGGCGAACAGCAACCCTAAGGCCAGGTTAAACCCAATGGCCGGGGGAACGGCGGATAATTTCACCATGATGACCATGAACAAATATCCGAAATAATAATAACTGATGGAAAAGGCCTTACCCGCCAGCCAGGGATCGTAGGGCGGGAAGGACGTGGCCCGCGACATGGAATTCATAAAAGCCATGTCCATGAATTTTTCCGTGCCGATAATGTCGGGATTGAACATGCGGAAGAACACGAACAGCATGAATAAGAGCAGAAAAAACGCTTCGGTAACCAGGATATGGCCAAGGTTGTTTTGCACGTACGCGCGGATATCCTGCTCGTGCTTTTTCCAAATCCAGAAGGAAAGCCCGGCCAAAAGTCCCAGGGTAAACAAGATGGTCAGGATGGAAAAATAGGCAAATCCCAACAGCCAGGAAAATAGTCCGACCCACAAAAGGCCCACGGGTTTGGAAAAGGCGTACCCGCGTTCAGGCAAATTTTTAAACATGAGCCAGGTTAGGGGTGCCGCCGCCAGGCCGATTAGGCTGATGAGAAGCCACCAGACTAAGATGCCGTATTGTTGCATGTTGAGAATCTCCCCCCGGCGTTGAGCTTTCAGGGAAACCACAGGTTTCCCTGACGCGGACTTTCGTCCGCTGTTCCTTCCTATCTTAGTTGGGGTGCTTCGCCCCCAAACCCCCGCCTCTGTTCTAAGCTGAGGCTGCAAAAAGGCCTTGAAAATGCGGCGCTTTTACGGATTTTAATGCATGAAAATTTGGAATGAATTATATGAAACGCCGGAAGCCTGTGTCAACAGGAATAACGGCCCTAGGGTAACCAATCACGTATGGAGCGAAACCTCAAGCATCCGGCATAAGGGAAATTTCGCAGCGAGGACTATCGGGCCGCAGCAAGAAATTTTCCTTATGCCGGATGCGCCGCGTGAGTAATCGGATACTTATAACCCTACGGCTGCTTGGGCCCGCCGGTTGATGCCGGGGCATAGACTTTCCCCTCATCCGGCAGCACCAGGTGCAGGTCCCGGATTTCCTCCACCTCAAGGGTGCCTTTCCGCAGCGTGTACTCCAGGGCATGCCCGCCGACATTTTTGGCCGAGTTGATGAAATGAAAGTGATTCCCGGCGCCGCTTACGCTTTTGAGAAACTGCGGCGAACGCCACCCCACCAGGGTGCCGGAAACACCGGACAGCTCAAACACCGACTGCTTGGGGATAACCTTTTCCAGGGGCGGATACGGTTTGGCCTGGCGCGGCACGCTGCGGGCTTTCACGCGGTCAAATTCGCCGGAGACTTTGATTAAAAAATAGTGGGTGGCCTTGGGCAAATGCGCGTCTAAAAATTCAGCCAGTTGTTTTTCCGTCAGGGGAGTGTCGAGGGTAAAGGTTTGCGTGGAAATAAATTGTCCGACCATGGCAAACGGCACGCGCGCAGCAGGCGCCACTGGGTATACCTTGCCGTCGGATTTGATCTGATACGCCGTGCCCTCCAACAGCACCAGTTCCCCGTCCAAATCCGTGAATGTTCCAATGCCGAGATTGCCGTGCTGCAGCAATGTTTCGACAGTTGTGCTGCCCTCAAAATCTCCTGTCAGCAGCGTGTCCAACGTGGAAACTTGGTAAAGCTCGCGCGGGCTTTCCGCGCTTTGCGCCCGCAATAACGGCGCTGCGCTAAAAACCATCAACAGACCTAAAACACCCACATTGACTTTTTTCATGTTTATTGCCTCCTGATGCGTAGGGAACAGGCATGCCTGTTCCCTACAAATTCGTTTTTCGATGCCTCCAACGGATGCGGAACAGGTCTGCAAACATGGTGAGCGAATCTTTCAAGGGTGAAACCGTCGAGGCCGGCGAGTTGTGCCACTCCACCGGGACTTCCGCGATGGCCAGCTTGGCCTTCCGCGCCAGATATAAAACCTCCGCGTCAAAACCAAAACGCGGGATGCTGACCCAGCGGAACACGCGGCGCGCCGCAGCACGCCGAAACAACTTGAAACCGCATTGGGTGTCATGCAGCCCGGGGAGCACAATGCCTTGGACAAACCGGTTGAAGGTTTTGCCCATGAACTCGCGGTACCAGGGCTGATGGGTCAATACCCGCGCGCCGCTGACGGCCCGCGAGCCGATGGCAATGTCCGCGCTGGGCTCCAGGGCTTTGAACAGGGCTTTCACCTCGGTAATGGGGGTGGACAAATCCGCGTCCGTGAACAAAACGAATTGACCTTTAGCCGCGGCCATGCCGCGCCGGATGCTCGCGCCCTTGCCGCGGTTGCGCTGGTTTGACAATACCCGAACCCGGACCATTCCGTGAAAACGATATTCACGCACCACCTCCCGGGTCGCATCTTGGCTGCAATCATTGACAATAATGATTTCGGAAATATAGGTTTGATGATTTAAAAACGCGTCCAATTTTTGCAGCGTTTTAGGCAAACGCATTGCTTCATTGTACGCGGGAATCACCACGGATAAATATACGGATTGACGCATCAAAGCCTCCGGCGACATTATACCGATCCGCGCCCGGCTTTCAAGCCGAATTCTAACTCCCCCCACCCCCTCTTTGGCAAAGAGGGGGTGGGGTTGCATTTTTTTATCTTGGCCCCGGACGCCGGCCCGGGTACAATGGCGTTCAATAACCGGGAGGCTTTATGCTGGAGCGCCAATACCGGCTGGACCCGTGGCTGGCTATTCTTGCCGTGGTCCTGCCCATGTTGCTTTCTTTACCCTTTGTCTTTACCGCACCCTTGACCCAGACTCACGCCTCTTTGGTCTTGGCTGCCAAAACCTTGGGATTGCTGGGTGCGCCCGGATATCCGCTGTATTTGTTGCTGACCCACGGCCTGGCCTGGCTGCTGCCCGTAGCCGCCTGGGCCGCACGCCTGCAACTCATCCATATTATTTACCTGGGCGCATTATCCGGCCTGATTTACCAACTGGGGCGGACACTCATGTTCCCGCCTTTGGTATGCTTGATCACGGCTCTGAGCATGATCCTGACCCCCTGGATTTGGCCCGATGTTCTCACGCCTATACCTCTGACCTTGCATCTGTGTTTCCTTACGCTTTTTTTAATCATGACTTTCCAATTGGTTATAGCCCCGCCGACCCGGTTTTTCCGCCTCACCCTGTTGGGCTGGGGTGCGCTGGCCGGGATCACCGGCGGGCAAGAGTTTTTTTTATGGCTGTGGGTGATTCCTGCTTTGCTGTTGGGTATTATGTTATTTCCCGGAAAAAAAACGAGCCGCCTGTCGGCGTTGACTTGGCCGGCCTTGGGATTGTTGTTGGGAACATTCGCGCCTTACGCCTATTTGCCGGCGCGCCTGTTTTCCCTGCACGCATTTCACAACCCGGATTTAGCGCCCCAATTTTCCGCTTGGCGCGCTTCTCCGACCGTGGAATTATTTGAACAGTGGCTGCTGTTTTATTTTCGCGAAATAAAATTTTTACTGCCGGGGTTAAGCGGCTCTGTCCACGGCGCCTGGGACTTCGTGCGCTCCCTGCCTTTTTTGACGCTTTGCTGCTGGATCATCGGCGCCGGCATCCATGGTTTTCAATTGCTGTTTCAACCCGTGCGCCCGCCGTCTTTGGAAAACACGGGCACCGCGCGTTTGCTGGCCGGCGGCTTGCCGCTTTTGGTTATTCTTGCCGCCACGCTGATTTTTTCCCGCCAGGCCGGAGTTCAAGCTTTGACCTGGGTACTGAGCGGCACGTTGTGGGGCTTCTCGGGATTTAATTATATTTACGAAGAACTGGGATATCCGGTGTCTGCGGCCGCCAAACCCAGGCTTTCTTCGGCCCCTACGGCTTTTGGCGTGCTGGTTCTGATCTTGGTGCCCCTGCTGGCCTGGGTGCAGGTGTATCCCCGTTTGCAATTCATTTCGCGCAGGGCGCAAACGCCCTCGGCTCCGGCGGAAAAAACCCGCGCTTTTTTAAACACGCTCCCGCCCAAGGCCATGCTGGTTTTTTCTTCCCACGCGGACAGCCACCTGGCGGCGTATCTTCAAGAAGTAAAAAAAATACGCCCCGATGTCCAGCGCCTGGCTTGGAGTGAAAGTTGGCCGAACACGCCTTATACCGGGCGCACGGTCCTGGAACCGTTGGGCGCCACGCCGGAATCCCGTTTGCGGCGGCGTTTGAATTTCGCGGATTATTGGAATCAGCTGCTGCTTACCGAATTATTGGCGGGACGCACGGTCTATTTAATCACGCCGGCGTTTCCCAATGAGCCGCTTTACGTTGAATTCCTGCAACGGTTCGAGCTCTCGCCGGACCGCGGGTTGGAAAAACAGCTTTCTCCGGATGAGGCGCAAACCCTATGGGTGTTTGACGTCCATCCGCAGCGTCCGAAAATCGAATCCGTTTCAGCCGGCGCGGGAAAAGCCCTGGGCATGTTTGACCGTTATTTACGGCTGCAGCGCGCGGACACGATCACCTGCATTCCCTTAAAAACGCGCGATTCCTGGCTTTCTTTCCGTTTAACCTGGGATATTTTACCTGCCTGTAAACCGCATCCGT
Source organism: Candidatus Goldiibacteriota bacterium (assembly GCA_020052235.1). Taxonomy (GTDB): domain Bacteria; phylum Oederibacteriota; class JAAXVQ01; order JAAXVQ01; family JAAXVQ01; genus JAAXVQ01. The sequence continues at coordinate 9,257 of JAGVPM010000144.1, read as the reverse complement.
ATTACTTGGAATTCCGGGCGCTTCCCCTGGGCAGCCGGGATGGAGTCTTTACCCTGGGGCAGCGGCATTGGATCCAAACCGCGGAACCCCCGGCTGCAATGTCCCCGTGTTTTTCGGAAACCTACCAATTTTTTCTCCCGGACACCATGTCCCCGGGGCGCTACCGGCTTTATGTGGCTTTGTGGGATGCGGCGGCCAAAGAGTGGATTCCCGCATCCAAGTCGCAGGATGCTTCGGGCTATGGAGTGCTGGTGGGGGAATTCCCGCTGGCGCGGGAATTCCCGTAGTGTTCCGCAAGCGACGTGCCTTGAAAATAATGCCTTAAAATCTCCGGATAACCGAACCCATGCTGGGCCATGCCGCGCGCACCCCACTGGCAAAGGCCCACGCCGTGCCCCAGGCCTTTCCCGGATAATTTGAATTGCTGGCCGTCCACTTCAATTTCATAAAATTTGCTTAATATTTTCGTTTTGCCGAATTCCTGGTTCAACAGCCGGCGGAAGCTCTCTTCCGGCACTGTCCGGGTGCGCTGGTTGGTCACCAGCAGGATGCGCTGCACGCGGCCGGAAAAATTGACCATATCCACTTTCACATCCTGCAGTTCTTCGGTTTCTCCCATCCAATGCTCGGCCTTCATCAGCCGCTGCAAACGGCGCAGGGACGTCCAAATGGTCCATTCCGAAAAAGGCGAGCGGGCGCAATAGGGCCGGTTGCCGCTGCGCCAGCGGTCTTCCACGCGGCTCAAATACGAAACCGGCGACCCGCCCCAAACTTCATGCACAAACGCCGTGTTCCCGCCGCAGGTGCTGTGGTAAAAACCCTCGGCCAAATGGCCTTGATAAATCAGCACCTCGCCCAAGGTTTCCTTGACCACGCGCTCCGCGCGGCGCGAAACCAAAAACCTGCCCTTGTACACCTGGCAATGCGTGGCATCGCAAAAATTGTATCCGAAGCGGCCGTGACGGCTCCCGTTTTTTAATGCCCAGGTCCGCGCCACCACGGCTTGCGCCTTCAGCGCTTCGGCCGTAAAATGCTCCGGGTCCATTTCCGAAGGCAGCACGCGCGCCAGGTAAAGCTCCAGCGGCAATTGATTGACAAACGCCAGCCGTCCGTATTTCACGGACACTTCAATGCCTCCGCCTTCATAATTGCGGCGGATGTTCAATTCGGGCACGGACAATTTGATAAACACCAGCCGCGCATCCACGGCCCGGACCCAAATTTTGGAAAACTTAACGGCTTGCTGCGCGGCTTCGGGCCCGGGTTCAAAGGCCACCGCGACTTGATTTTCCCGCAGGGAGACATAGACATAGTTGGTTTTTGGGGGACGGGGAATCGGCGCGCCGTTTTCATCGCATAAGACCAACGCACCGTCGGATAAATCAAAACGGGCGCGGCTGACTTCAAATTGCTGAAATATGCGGATACGCACCGTGGGGCCCGTGCACAACGATTCTACGGACCAGAATCGCTGCAAAGGCTCCGGAGGCGTGCAGCCTGCCAAGAGCCCAAGAAGCACGGCGCCGGCCAGGTGCCAAACCGGGAATTTATTTCGCGGGACGCTGTTGACGGGTTTTCCGCGCATGACGGCCTGTGGAAGATGGTTTCCGGGGAAATTTGGCTTGCGGGGATTTTTTTCCTTGCGCCTGAACCGTTCGCTCCTGGTCCGACCACTTAAACATGCTGCGCTCTTCGGGGGTGAGGTCTTTCAAAATATTCATCAACCGGGTGCTGCGGGCTATGATTTGTAGCCGGTTGGAAATTTCATGTTCTTTAAGCTGCGGCATGACGGCTTTTAACCGCAGCGCGGTTTTGGCGGCCAGCAACACTGCGTGGCCGATCCGGTCGATCGGATTCTCGTGCTGCGTCAGCTTTAAACTCTCCGTAAACGCGCCCAAATATTCCTCCGAGCTGCGCTGGGGTTGGTCTTCAGCTAAGGTTGCCAAATACTTTTTCATGATGTTCCCCCTCAAGAGAGTATTGCGAATCCGACAACATATTCTAACATCGCCAACCGGTTCCGCACAACGGGCAAAAAACGCATAAATAATTCAACGGTTAATGCATTTTAATGTTTTTCTCATCCAACCCCGGCGCTATCTCCTTAATCTCGCCAAATACCTGCTCGTACCGCGACACGTTTTCCATCAGCGCCTTTAAAAACCGCTTGGTATGCCCCGGCGAGCTGATGACCCGGGCCCGGACTTTGGCCTTGGGCTGCTGCGGCTGCAGAAAAACAAAATCCATGACAAACTCCGTGGCACTGTGCGCCACCAATGCCAGATTGGCATACGCCCCCTGGGCCGTCGCATCATCTATCTCCACCTGCAATTGCATGGACTGAGGTTCGGGATTTTTATCTTTAATCATATGCCTTACCTCCTGTTATTCGTTATTCACGGCCTGACTTTATAGATGGCCACGCCGTCTAAATCATACACCACATCCATGAAGTTTCGGAACTTTTCCAGTCCCGTAAGCGGAAAAGCTTTTTTCTCATTGCCGCCGACATACACATACGCCACCCGGTATTTTTCCATCAGCGTCTTGGCGTACAGGATATCCGGGGTGCCGAAAATCTGAGCCGCATCCCGCACCCGCGCCCCGGTCAATTCGTTGTTGTACCGCATTTGTTCCTCTTCGCCGATCCAGCCGATCAGCGTCGGCTGCCCGGTGAAAATCGCCACGCGCGTGTCAAAGCAATTGTACCCCTGCGGCCCCGGCGCCTCGAGCACCACGTCCGTCCGGGTGATGTTTTCATTGATCCAGGCCAAGGCCTTGGCATCCTGGGGATTCATCCGGTCCAGGTACGCTTCCCCATTGAGCGTGGGATGCTTGAACTCCGAACACAACCGCATGCGGTTATATAATGAAAGCGGCGGATACAATGCAACCACGCCCACGGTCGTGATCAGACAGGCGCTCCACACCCAGGCCCAGCGCTTGGGCTGCGCCGCATACAGCCACGGCACGGCCATCAGGCCCGCGAACAGCACCAACGTCAGCCAAGGCCACTCGGTATTGACCTGGTAATAATTGCAAACCATCCACAACACCAACAACCCGGCCGCACCGGCGAATAGTTTCCCGCGATTTTGCGGTTCCCACACCGTAACCCAAGCCGGAGGTTCCACACGAACTTTCTTCGCGCTTTTACGAACCCCGCGCGCGGGCAAAGCCGGAATTTCCCCGGCCGGGCGGGAAAGCACGCGGTGCAAGCCGGACGCTATCACCAGCGCGAATAAAATCCAAACCACCATATAAAATTTAAACACCGTGTTCATGCGGCTCATGTCGCCGCCGGTTCCCATGAAATCCTTGACGTGCACCCACTCGCATCCCCACACCACGGCAAATCCCAACTCGGCCAGCAGCATGGTCATCATGGCCTGGGGATTTAAGGGGCGCGCCACCAGTACATAGGCGCCCATGAGCAGCATGATGGTTAAAACCGTGAGCAACAGTTGATTGAAAATCATCAGCACAATGATGCCCAGCAAAATCGTGCCCCCTGCGTAAATCAAACCAGGATGTTGACGCCACAAGGTTTGCAGTCCCTTGAGCAGCACGGACCACCCGGTTTCACGGGCACGCGGTTTTCCGGCCAGTCCGCGCCACCAGGCCAGCAGAGCGGGCAAAATTTCCTGCGCCCAGAAACTGCTGACGGCAAAAATCGCCAACCCGAAAAACACCATGAAATCCTTGAGGGTCGTACGCACCTCGGGATTGACAAACGCCAGGCTGGTGGAATTGGGAATAAAATAACGGTGGAAGAAAAACAGCAGCAGCAACCCCCCGAGCACGATGCGCAGCCACGCCACGCATGCGTCCCAGAGGGGCCGCAGCGCCCACTTGGGTTGTGCCTGATTGCGGAACGTGCGCGCCACTAAAACCCCGAGCACCAAAAGCGCATAGGGAGGAAAATTCCAAGTGTTGATGGCCGACAATGCGCCCAAGGTCAGTGCGGCCAAAAACCACGACCAGCCCCGTTCCCATTTCGTATTCCCCGGCGCATCCGGAAAACGGTCCGTAGGTTTGGGATCCTGCAGCAAAACACTTAAGCCCCAGCCGATCAGGGGCAGCGAGTAGGGAATCGCAATAATGTGTGCGTGCAGATCGCCGTATAAAAACGAAAACCACGGCATTTCATTGATGGTCCCCTTGATTAACCGCGTCGGATTCCAAAGAAACTCAAACCTATTGGCGTGGCGCCAGGTTTCATGCCACCAAGACGTGATACCGTTTAACCCGTCGGTGAATATGGTTCCGCGGTTCAGGGGCTCGAGCAGATAAAACAGGGAGTGCAAATTTCCCAGCATGGCTCCGGCCACGGCCGCCATCACGCCCCAGCCGCGCTTGCCCGTAAGCGCATACCCCAAACCGTACAAGCCGGTCACGGTCAAGGCAAACATCAATGCAATGACAATATTGTACGACCAAGCCGGAGGCGCGCCGATAAGTTTGGCCAAAATACCCAGGATCACATGTCCGTAATAATAGTAATTAATATGATACCCGGACAGCCACGCATCGTAGGGGGGAAAATGAATGCTCTTGTAAACCCCGGAGAAAAACGTCATGCCCATGGGCTCCCCGCCCCCGTTGTAGCCTTGGCCGAACGGATTGTGGATATCGGGGTTGTAAAGCTTGGTCAGCATATAGCCCACAAAGGCTACGGCAAAAATAACCTCGGCCCAAACCCAATCCCGCCCATGATCCCGGATAAAACGTTTCCACGCTTCAGGATGCCGCGAAACCCAAACTCCGGACACGGTGGCAAATAGAATGAAGATCACCGCCGAGGCCCCCTGGGTGTGTTGCACGGCGCCCAAGGAAACCAGCATCCAAACCGTCCAGCCAAATACCAGAGTGCCCACGATCTTGGCCAAGGCCACCCCGGCATCCGGCAATTTGGGAAATACGTGCAGGCATAAAGGTATGGCAACCAGCCCCATGAGTTCCAAAAGCAGCAGCCACGCCAAGCCTGCGGTAAAACTATTGAGCGAACCTAAAATAAAAAAAGGCCGGGCTTGGGATTGTCCGATATTTTTATTCACTACAGTGGGAAGTTCTTTAACGGGCTTGGCAACCGCGGGTTTTCCCTGGCGCATTACCGGCGCCAAGGGCGCAACCGGCACCTGTTTTTGAATCCGTACGATCCCGGCATCCAAACGCTGCGCCAATTCCATGGGGGACAAGCGCACTTCATTGCGCTTAAACAGGTAGACATGCGGATGATCGTAGAGCGTGAAACTTTCATCCGCGCGGTCATCGGGAAACTCCAGGCCGAACAGCCGGGGATAATTTTTAAATTCCGCGGCCAGATGGTAGCCCAGTTGGTTGGCAAACAACAATTCGTAATAGGCGGCATTGATCGGATAGCGGTCCGGCAAGCGGCGGTACACTGCATGCGCGCGCGTGTCGGCCACGGCAATCCAATCATTGCTTTGCAGCATATTCAGAATGTTTGCCCGCTTTTGCGGCGTGTCCGGCTCCTGCACGGAAAATTTATTGATGCGGTAGGGCTTGGCCGGAACCTTTTCCACGTACACCGGCAGGTCATCGCCCCACTCTTCGTTTAAGATGGCCGTTTGATGCGGAAACCCAAACGCATCCACGGAATACTCCGAAGCATGCGCCAGCAGCCAGCGGCTGGCGGCAACCCACGGATGCTCGGCCTGATAAATGGAAACGAACGCCAAGGACCACAAAATGGCGCTGATTGCCACCAGGCCGCCGGTCAATTTCACGAGCCGCCGCATCCATTCCGTCCGGGCGTGTTCCCACCATGCAAACAGCAGCCGCGCGCCGGCCAAACAAAACACCGGCGTCAAAGGCAGGCAATAACGGTTAAATTTCGCAAAGGACGTGCCAATCACCAGGGCGTACGCCACCCCAAAGACCAGGGCGAGAATCAGCACGATTTCTTTTTGCGCGCGTTCCCAAAACTCATCGGCTGTGCGCCGGGCCACGGCTTGCCCCGCGATCCACAAACCCCGCAACGGATACCCCATAAATGCAATCATGCTCAACAAGCCCAGCGGCCAGCCTAAGGTATATAAAATTAAATTTTTGCCGTAATAAAGAAAGGGCATGGTGTGTAAATACTGGCGATTGTAAGGAACATCCGCTTCCCCGGTAACCAGGATCCGCCGCTGCTCGTTCTGATTGCTCCAAAAACGCGACCAATCAATGATGGCATGCGGCATGGCAATAAAAAACGCCACGCCGGAGGCGACCACCGCCAGGCCCAATTCCAGCCAGCGCCGCGGCCGATCGGCTTCCTTGGCTTTGGCCAAGCCCAACACGTGCGCCGCGCCTACGGCCAAACTTACGGGCAAGGCGCTGGTCTTGGTGGCCATGGCCAAGCCCAAACATACACCGGCCAGAAGATAGTCGCGCCGCCGTCCGGTCTGCGCAATGCCCACCGCAGCGTACAACGTGGCCATGACCAGCAAAGCCAGGGGCACGTCCACCACAAAAAAATGCGCCATTTGAATGTTCAACACCGAGAAGGTCAGCAGCAATGCGGCCAGCAAACCCAAACGCCGTCCCTGCGCTTCAGGCAAAATGCGGGTTCCCAGCATATACGTTACTATCACGGTTCCCACATCAAACAATCCGGACAACATGCGCCCGGCCCAAATCACAAATTGGTTGGGATCGATTCGTCCAAAAAATCCGGTGATAAACATGACGAAGTCTTTGAGGGTGGAGAGCAGATATAGAGGAAACGTTCCGTATTGCAGGCCAATGGGGGCCTCCGGATAGGACAACTGGCTGACCACGCCGAAAATCCAGCGTTCATCCGGATGGAACTGCCGGACCGCATACCAATCGGGCCGCAGCCAGCGCAGCACCAAAGCCGCCACCAACACCACGCCCAGCCATAATAATTCCGGTTGCGTGCGCACTTTTTCCCGCAGCCTATGCCACCAGGAAACTTTAACCACTCGCGCCGGGGCAGAATGCTTTACCCGGCTTTTAGGTTTGGCAACAGCGTGCTTAACAGACGGCGGACGGCGGCGCGCGGCGGCCACGGTGCGGGATTTTATTGAGCCGCGTTTAGCGGATTTGTCTGTTTTTTTCGAACGTATCGGCATCTTGGCTTAACCTCAACCCTGAAGTAATATCCCGCCGGTGGTGATCATCCACAAAACAATGGCAATGATCATGGGCTTGTCTTTCAATAAAATCATTTCCGGGCTGCCGCCCAGGTTCCGTTGGTACACCAAATACAGATACCGTAAAATTCCATAAATCACAAACGGCACGGTCAGCATCAACGAATTGTGCGCGCGTCCGGTGGTTGATGTGAAGGCATACAGCGAGTAAGCGATGATGGTCGAGGACGCCAAGACACTCATAAACTGATCCAGCAGGGCCGGGGAATATTCCTCCAAGGAAGCGCGGTGCGACACGGCCTTGTCGCCCATGGTCACCAGCTCGTGCCTGCGCTTGGCAAAACCCAAAAATAAGGAAATGAGCGTGGTCACCACCAGCAGCCAAGGCGAAATGGTCACGTCAATAATCACCGCACCGGCCACGGCGCGCAGCACAAACCCGGCGCCGATCACAATCACATCAATAATAACCATGCGCTTCAGCCCCAGGGTGTAGGCAACATTTAAAAGCACGTATCCCAGAACAATCAAACCAAAGGGAATCGAAAGAATCAGCCCCCATGCCAAAGCCACGGCTAAGAGCACAAAAGCCATGCCGCCGGCTGTCTCGGGCGAAATTAATCCGGCTGCCAGAGGGCGCTTGGATTTTTCCGGATGCTGTTGGTCGCTCTCTCGGTCCAGGATGTCATTAAATATGTAGACTGCCCCGGCTGCCAGGCAAAAAATCAGAAACGCTTGAAAGGCCTTAAAAAACAAAAGGCCCTTAAGCAAATTGGCGGAAAAAACCAAGCCCGCAAATACCACCAAATTCTTAGTCCATTGGCGCGGACGCATGAGCTGGAGAAGAACCGCAATAGAATTCATGATTCACCTTATAATATGAAGCACCCTGCGGCAAGCCGCAGGGTATCAGATATCATGCCCCGAGCGCCATTTATTTATCCCTGCCGCAGCGGCAGGGTATTAATAGGCGAAAGGGTATAAATTTTTTCTGTCATGGTAGCATCCGGTTTATGCGAGTGTCAAGGTCAAAGGGGCGGGACGGGCGAGGGCTCCATTTATAGCTATATGTATTAAGAATAAAAACCAAACGCCGAGAATATTGCTGTGGGCACTATGAGTGCCGAGAACCGTTATCAAAAGGGGTGAACGCATGCACCGCAGAAGCATTGGAATGGCCTTGGTTTGTTCATGGTTCGTGGTTGGCAACGTAATGGCCGGAGGAATTGATTTTTCGGGAAATGGAATCCGGGGAGGCTCCGTGCCTTTGGTCGGCATTGCGGACGACGCGACTTCTATTTATTATAACCCGGCAGGTCTGGCCACTTTGAAGAGCGGCAGTTGGGATGCGGAAGTATCGGGTACTGATATTATGACCAATTACAAATATACTGATCCCTCCAAAAAAGAGTATAAAAGCAATCTCACGTGTCTTGTTCCCAATGCCTATGTCGCTAAAAATCTGGGCACTATGGGCTTTGGACTCGGTGTTTATGTTCCTTTCGGAGGCGGCGGGATCAAATACACTGATTACCCCACCCCCAATGGATCGCTGGAAGCCAGTATGGGCATGTTTGCCATTACTCCCGCGTTTGCCATGAAAGTCATGGACAATCTGTCTTTGGGCCTGGGGCTAACCGCGTATTACGGAAGCATGATTCAGAAAGTTCATGCGACTATGCCGTATCCGCTTATGCCAGCGCTGACGCTTGATTCCAAGACGGATTCATCCTACAGCGGGCTGGCGGGTTATGGGGCGAGTTTCGGCGCGCTTTACAAAGCAACGGATATGCTCAGCGTTGGCCTGACTGCCAAAACTCCGGCAGCCATGAAGCTGTCGGGTAAAGCTAAAAATACTGTCGTGGTAGGCGGATCGACCGTCACAGACACCAATCTCGATTCCACGGTTGAATTTACCACGCCCATGTATTTGGCACTGGGTTTGGGCTTTAAATTGAGCACTGCATTACTCTTGGGAGTGGATGTGCAATACATGGCTTACAGCAGCATGGATAAATACAAATATACGACCAATGGCGTCACGGAAGAAAAAAAGACCTATTATCATGATATGATTAATGCCAACTTAGGTGCGGAATATCTCCTGAATTCGGTTTTCACGCTTCGCGGCGG
>JAGVPM010000179.1 GCA_020052235.1 Candidatus Goldiibacteriota bacterium | reverse complement strand
CGCTTCAGGTTTGACGGGCTCGACTTGAATAGTCAGCATCACATCGGAATCATTGTTGACTTCCAAAGGCATGTTGGCTATTTGCGTGAGATTGTAGGTCGCGCCAATTTGAAGGTTTTCCACCAAGACTTCCGCATAGTTGATGCCCAAAGCAAACACATTCGGCGCCAACCACAGGCATCCTAACATCCCCAACCATATTCTCCGCATCGGAATCCTATCCTTTGGCATTGAGTTCACTCCGTCTGCTTTAATAATTTGGCTTACGGATTAACTTGAGCCGTAAGGTAAATATCCAAATTTGCCGATGTGTCTAAAGCCGGAGTCGGGGTGTCAAAGCAAAACTTCAAATTGCGGGTGCCTTTATACTGGTCAGGAGCTACATAGGTTTCGGGCATTACATCATAGCCGCCCGTATAGCCGTTTGCGCCTTCGCCAGCCAGTTGAAAAGTACTGGTGGTATACGATGAGGTTTTGATGTTGGCCGATCCGACCGAGATCTGATCGTTGGCGTCAAATGCTGCCGAGGTAGGCGCATTTAAATATGTAGTAAAAGCACCAAACAAACGGTACTGCGTACCCGTGCGGGCTGCCCCAGGAGCGCCGGCCACGCTGGTCCATCCAGACGGCGCCGAGACTTGATAGAGCTGCAGGTCAATATTGGCACCGCCGCCGTTCACCACTTGGTAAATCGGGGTAACGGCCGTCCAGGTATTGGGAGTAGCTCCAACCACAGTCTGATTGGGGCGCATAACACCCCAAGCCACTTTATTGGCGCCGCCATTGGTATAGATATTCAGATCCGTGGCACGAACCGTGATGCTGACTTGAAAGTTGAGGAACGTAGCTGCAAAGCCCAAAGAAGCCACGCCCAGTAAAGCTGCTGCAACCAAAGACAGAAGGACTAATTTCTTCATGTGTGCTCTCCTTAAAAAATAAAATAATTTTCAAACTCATTTCCCCTATACTTGCCGCCCTCCGGTTCTCGTCACCCCCCTTTTTATTAATTTCACACCTTAGTCAGCGTCTCGTTCTTAATTCCCAGCGCGGATTTAGAAATATCCGGGCGTGAATCCGACCACTTCTAAAAACACATAAACAATAACGTCCGCAATTTATTCATCGTTGACTTGAGCAGGGTTTCCCTGAAAAGCACAAACCTTCATATGACCGGGAATCCAAAAATATTGGAAGCGCCTGATCGGCGCAATTTGGGCGTCGCTTGCTTTTCTTTGGAAGCGGATTATTTGATAAAAGCATACTCTTTCAACCTTCCAAATTACAAGAAAAATATAGCATACAATTTATAAAAATTCAAATATATGAGCTTATTTTGAAATACAAATATCTCTTTCCATCATCCTCAAAATCCCTTTATCATCCAATCCTTGCACAACAATTTCATCTGCTCGTATCTGTGTGGAAGCATTCGAATAAATTCTCAGTTGCGGAGCATTCCCCGAAGGGCGGATATGCGCCACATCGCCATTGGAGAAAAAAATGCGTACACCATCAATCACGTCCACTTTCATAACAGTTCCATACCCGAATTCGCTTTTAAAATAATGCTTTTCCAAAATTTCTTTCACGGTCCACATATTACCCGGTCGTTTCCAAAAACCTTCTATGGTCATTGTCACTGGCGTGTGGGGGCATTCCCGGGTTTGCCCATTTTCCAGCCTAACTTGGGCGCTTCCCTGGGGGGAGAATTCCACCTCGATAACCTGGGCATCCTTTGGTTTTAATCCAGCCATCATGCGTTCGCTAACCTCTACCGGAAAATTATCCAGCAAACCAGCTTGCGTGAACCGCTGCGGCATTTGGTCAAAAACAGCGCTCAGGCTTCCCTTCCGGATCCCTTCTCCCAGTACACAAAGGATCGGGAGCAGCGAATCGCGGGTAGGAAGCGGTTGCAGAATTTTCCCACACACGGTGAATTCCGTGGCTGTCAAAAAGCCACCGTTGGATTCCCATCCGGTTACTGGTTTCTTGCCTGCTGCCACGGCCTGGTTCATGGCCGCGATGACATACGGCGAACCGATGCGCGTTTGGGCAACCGGAATTTTCTGTTGAGCCAAAAAGGTGACCACGGCATCATTAGCATTAATGGGTATCACCGCAGCCCGTGCGCCTAAATAATTCGCCACCACTGCGCCGAGTTTATCCCCGTGAATAAATACGCCGTTTTCATCCACCACAAACGGACGGTCACTGTCTCCATCCGTGGATATTATGGCAAAGGGTTTATGTTTCTGCGCCAAGCGCCGAAAATTATCCCGCGTATCCGCCGTGACATTTTCCGTATCCTTGGGAACAAAATAATCCGTACGTCCCTCCAGGATTAATTCCGCACCCAACACCTTTAATATTTTTGCCATGATATCCCGGCCTACGGCCGAGTGCTGCTCGAATACAATTTTTTTATCCTTTAAAAAATCAGCCGTGAATGCATCCAAATAACGCCGGATATAATATTCTTCAGCCTCGGGATTCACCGGCGGCAATGACGGTTGTTGCCCTGCTTTAAAATAACCTTGGGCATCAAAAAGCCCGCCTGAGGCATGCTCTTCCTCCGCGGCGCGGATTTCAGCTACTGCCGCCAAAATACCCGCCTCGTCGTTTTTCAAAATTTCGCCCGCAGGTTTATTGAACTTGATACCATTGCGGTCATCCGGAATATGACTGCCTGTGACCATCACGCTGGCGCGATGATTCCGAAAACCCTGATACGCTAAGGCCGGCGAAGGCACCTTGCCGCAATAATCCACTTTACACTCTGCATCCATGATCGCCCGCGCCACGGACCGGATGATCTGGTCCGTGCTGGAACGTAAATCTCCCGCCACGCTGACGCTATCGACGGGCTTAATTTCTCCGGTTTTAAGCAACGCAGTTAAATAACCCCGCGTATTGATGTAACATTCCCGATCGGTCATGTCCGTAACCAGACCGCGCAATCCGCTGGTGCCAAATTTCAACATACCGGCAATGGCCTCCTAATCCGCTTAAGCCGCGGATTCGACCCTGAAGTTACGCAATCTCTGCTCGCGCAGGGTCTTTTCCAAATCATCCTTCAAGTTGAAATCACCGCTGTGCTTGCTCCAGAGCCAGGCCAACGCCAAAATACCGCCATAACTTAAGCTGGCCGGTGCATGCACCTTGATGGCGCCAAGCTGCCCGATTTCACGTTTCGCGAAAATCCCCGAGTGTTCAAACAAATTATTTAGCGCTTCCAAGGCCGCATCGTAGCCGGCTTGATGCATTTTTTTCTGCTCCAGCTGCCGGGCGTAATATTTCATCATCCGAATGCCCACACGCGCGATTTGTTGATTATTCATAACATTCTTTTCAGCCGACCACTTGGCATGCGCCTGGGCAAAAGCGCTTCCGGGGGTCAGATGCGTGCTGAAAAGCGGATTTTGCGCTAAATGACGGGCAACATCGCTTCGGAAACTTCCCTTCTCCTCTAAGGCCGCAGGCAATTGCCCCTGATACCAGGTCAGATACACGCCCTGTTGGGATTGCGCCAGCTCCAGAATCGCCTGCTCGCTGTTGGCAAACACATTGCCCACGACCGGTTTGGCCACCGATACCGTTGTGGTGCCGTATTTAACCTCTTTAACTTCCACCCGGCCGGTAATTACGCTTCCCACGAATTTCGAAACATCTTCACCCACCACCGTGGACAGCATGCTCCCCTCCGGCAGTGCGGTTTTTTCCAGCATTTGTTGCAATTGGGCGCTTTGCTCAGGGTTGGCCATCATGCGCAAAATCGTATGGAGCAACTGTAAATTACCCGCATCCAATTTTGCTCTCACAGCATCTGCGATAAGCGATTCGACTAAAACTTGCCCCACTACTCTTTGGCCCATTAAAATCACCTGATCAAGCGGAGTACCGGCCACCGGCTTTTCAACTGGTTTCAAAAGCTCAGCCGGATTCGGAAGGTTTCCCAATTGGCTGCGGTTGATTAATTCCGCCGCAAATTGAATTTCCGCACCGAGGCGTTCGGGGTCTTGCTCCTTCTGGGCATCTTCAATATCCTTTTTCAGCCCGTCAATAATCGTGCGCAACTGCCAATCCCCGATAGTTTTTGTATCCGTAATCATCAAGGCCTGCACCAGCAAGGCGCTGGAACGGACTTGCCCGTCTTTAAGCAGGAAATCAACTTGCGGCTTAATGGCCTCCCACAAGCTCTGCCCTTCGGGATGAACCGCCCTGCGGAAGGATTCCAGGAGCAGCCCCAGTTGCGCCCCAGGCACTCCCACATTGCGGCCACCGACGGGTTTGAGGAATTGCTGCATCGGCATTCCTTTTTCTTTCACTGCATCCATTGAAAAGTTTTCCACCTTCCCGCCTTGCTCGTTTTCCAAAATTCCGGTTTCCGTATCAGCTTCAGCTTTCAAGCGGAGCGTTTCCGCGCGATACGCATCCAACGCCGGATTCAAACCGGCGGCCAGGGCGCGGGATTGGCGCCACCGGTTCAACCGCAGGAATAAATTCAAACGGCTCGGTTGCGGCTTTAAAAATGACCCAAACTCACTGGGAACCGTTATCACCGTACCGGTGTTCTCCGCACTCAAGTCCGTGGTTTGAACACCTTCGGACAGGGCATCGTATCTCACTGAAAATTCCTGACCGACCTGGAACCTGACATGGTTCATCAAATATTTGGCATCCTGGGGCAGGAAAATATCCTTACGTCCGCGCAAAATTTTCCCCAGCGGATGTTGGTCAAATAAGTCCTCGCCAGGTTCCGGCTTCCCTAAAACTTGTTCCATGGAAATCAAAGCACGAGTGATTTCAGCTTTGCCGGTTTCCACTTTCGTGAATACCAAATTATCATAGGAAACATGCACCACTCCGGCCATTCCCAAACCAATCGCCAGGGGCGCCAATACAGGCAACGCG
>JAGVPM010000023.1 GCA_020052235.1 Candidatus Goldiibacteriota bacterium | reverse complement strand
CGGAGACGGCGATTAAAGAGTTTGGAAACATGCTGGCGGGGGATGCGGCGATTGTCCAGCATTCCGCCAGTGCGCGGGCCAATGTTTTAGGATTGCGGCGGTTCGAGAAAGATATTTTTCTCAACCTTGATGCACAGTCAAAACGCGAGGAATACATAGTGAAATGGCGGGAACAAGCTGCACAGCTTAGGGCGGAATTCGGCGAATTGGGAAAAGCCGTCACTTCAGTCCAAGATAAAGACACTTTGGCCAGGATGGAACAAGCCATGTCCGTTTATGAATCCGGGTTCAATGCCGTTTATCAAAAAATTCAGTCCGGTGAACTGAAATCCTACCAGACTATTAATGCCGCCATGCAGGAATACAAAGAACAGATCCACGGCCTTGAGGACGCGGCCAAAGGATTTTCTGAAGCAGGCGCCGCGCGGATGGAGGCCATCGACGGCCATATCCGGGCGCTTGCCAAGCGCACCATGATAATTATGCTCGTGGTTGCTCTTTTGGCCATTGGTCTCGGCAGCGGCAGCAGTGTTTTCATTACCCGGAAAATCACGAAACCTTTGACCCGGATCATTGAAGAACTAACCCGGGGGTCGGATCAGATAACTTCCGCAGCCGGCCAAGTTGCCGCCTCGGGCCAATCCCTGGCGCAAGGCGCAAGCGAACAGGCTACGGCCATCGAATCCGTGAGCAATAATTTCGAGCAAATGACCGGCGTGATCCGGCAAAATGCCGCCAGCGCCGATGAAACAAAAAAAATGGCTGAAAAAACCAAAAATGTATCGGAAAAAGGCAGCGAGGCCGTAGGGAAAATGTCCCAGGCGATCAATGATATTAAGAAATCTTCGGACGAGACTTCGAAAATCATGAAGACGATTGATGAGATCGCTTTTCAAACCAATTTGCTGGCCTTGAATGCCGCCGTGGAAGCGGCGCGCGCCGGTGAAGCGGGCAAGGGATTCGCGGTTGTGGCCGAAGAACTCCGCAACCTGGCGCAACGCAGCGCGAACGCTTCGAAAAGCACCGCCGATATGATCAGTACGGCCATTAAAAACGCGGATTCGGGCGTTGTGATTACCCACGATGTTTCCAAGATTCTTCAGGAAATCAACGATGTATCCTGGGAAGTTGATGAATTGGCCGCGCAGGTCTCCGCGGGCAGCAGCCAGCAGTCCCGCGGGGTCGCAGAAGTCGGCGAAGCGATCGATCAAATGAACAAAGTCACGCAAGCCAGCGCGGCCAGTGCCGAAGAATCCGCCTCGGCTGCGCAAGAATTGTGCGCTCAGTCCCGGGCGCTGAGCACAATAGTCCAAGAACTTCAGGCCATGGTTGGCCATACCGAACCGGCGGAGACCCACGCAAATCCGGCGGATCAACGCCGAGCTTCCGTGAGGGATAGGGCAGGTGATTATTTACCGGTTCTTTCCCGCAATCCTACCCGAGTTGGCATAATATAATTCCGGAGACGATGGTGCTTGGCAACGATGGCGTTGTTAAATCTTTCCTGCGTTAGTTACCTCCGAAAAGCCCGGATAATGCCTTGCAAATATGAAAAAACCCCTATAAGCTTTAACCCATTAGCTGGTAGCCGGAATTTTTCCGGGCAGACGGGGTGACAAGACACGAGAAACGGGGAGCAACAATGGCCAAGCTAAAAGGCACTAATATTGTTACTGGGCGGGAACTCATGAAGTCCAAAGGCGAAGAGGGCGGCCGCCTGCTTCAAAGTAAGTTGTCCCCCGAAGACTACAGGCTGTATGCCGTTACCATGCCTGTTTCCTGGGTTCCCATTGAACCTGCGGACCGGATCTTACGCGCCGTAGCGGAAGTGCTTTATCCTGATGCCCCGGATAAATGTGCCGCTTTAGGCAGCGCTTCCGTCAAAGTTCAAATGAGCGGCATCTACCGTTTTTTAATCATGATTCCCACCACACATTTTATTTTAAAGCAGCATGCCGCCATCTGAAGAACGTATCATGACGAGGGAGCCGCGGCCATCACTGAACAGAGTGAAAAACACTGCGTATTGACAGTAGCCGGGTATCCGGCTTTGCCCGCGGGCATACGGCAGATCATTACAGGGTTTGTCGGAAGCCTATTGGATTTGGCGAACACCCGCCGCCAAAGAGTAGTGCCGGATTTCAGCAATCCCCAATGCTGGCGCTGGGAGATTACCTGGCAATAGAGTTGGCGTTTGCTAAAGGCCGGGCGAATAAAAACCGAATCTAATAAATAATATGACCGCACTGGGAATCCGTCACCGGAAGCAGGCACGCCGACAACAGGGCTGGACAAATCTGTACTCTTGAACATCAGGCGTTTTCGGGTCTGACAATGAGAGAGGGAGAAATTTTTTATGGGAGAATTATACAGGTTGAGAAGAAAAATTGAACAAATCATTAAAGACGGAAATTTGGATGAACATCAAACCAAAGGGAAGATAACATTGGAATGCGGACTTCTTTTAGCTTTAATCAATGAGAATACACCGGATGAAGTCAATGCGCTTAGGAAATTAAAGACAGCGGCTGAAAAGCTGTTGGGAAACTTTTAGCGGCCAAATCGGGGGAATGATCATGAAAATGAATTCACTGAAATTAAAACTTATCTCGCTCGTAATGGCCTGCATGCTCGCCAATGCTTTGATCATTGCGTGGTTGCTGCTGGATTCTTTCCAACGGGAAAAAAATACTCTGGCTTGGCAGGCTTTGCAGGGCGCTCAGGAAACGTACGTGCACCTGGAAGAAAACTGCACGCGCACGCTTTCGGCAACCCTGGCGGCTTTGCTCGCCGATGAGAAGATTGCGGCGCTTTATCAGCAGCGGGACCGGGATAAGCTTTACCGCTACACGGCCCCTTTGTTTGAAATTCTTAAGAATGATTTTCAGGTTACGCACTGGTATTTTCTTGAGCCTGAAACAGCGGCGCCTGCCATTGCCCAAAAATGTTTTCTAAGAGTGCATAATGCCGCCCTATACGGCGATGTGGTGAACCGCGTTACCTATAAAAATGCCGTTCAAACTAAAACTTTTTCTTCGGGGAAAGAACTTGGGAAAACCGCCTTTGCGCTGCGGGTGGTGCATCCGTATTACCATCAGGGGACCCTGATCGGATATATGGAGCTGGGACAGGAGATTGATGAATTTTTAAGCACCATGCAGAAAATGACCGGGGACGCTTTTGCGCTTATAATCGACAAGAGATATCTGGATCAAACCGAGTGGAAAAATGTGCGCAACCGCAAAAATTTGCCTCAGAATTGGGATGATATGAAAGATGCAGTGCTGATTAACGACGTGCTTCCCAATAAGGAAATAACGCGTTTCGAAGGGGAAATTGAAAAAATACCAGCGGCAGGGCAGATTTTGGAAGAAAAACAACTGGGCAAATCCCTGTATATGAAAGGAATCTTGCCGGTCTATGATGCCGCCCAGCGTAAAGTGGGCGGTATCCTCATCCTCCACGATATCACGAAGATCAATAGCAATATGAAGCGTACCCTGCTCTATTCTGCGGTTTCGATTTTTGTCCTGACATTGGTTTTGGGCGGCCTGATCGTTTTTGTTTTGAATCGGCTGGTTTTCAAACGCTTGGATCAAATGAACCAAACTGCCATCCGGGTGGTGGGCGGGGATTATAATACGAAGATCGTGCCCACGGCCGATGATGAACTCGGCCAATTTGAAACCTTGTTTGAGCAATTTAGAAATGTGTTTGTAAATGCAGTCAGCGGGATAGAAAATGCGGAAAGTAAAACCATTAAGACCAAGCGGCCTGTGAAGAAACGCAAGCCGCGGCGCAAGCCGTAAAAAATTATTTTTTCCGCGCCGCTTCTGCTACAATGCCCGGGATAAACTTTTGCTCTTCCCGAGGCAGTCATGTCTGATTTAAACCAACTCATTGACCGTTTGCGCACGGCGCCGGAGTTTGCCGAACAGGTCGTGCACTACCGTCACTTACCGGCAGCCGAAGCCTCCTGGCATTCCCTTAAAGGCTTGAGCGCGCCGCTGCGTAAGGCCCTAAAAGACGGCGGTATTGAAAAGCTTTATTCCCACCAATGGGATGCGCTGCGCCTCCTCCGGGAGGGGAAGAATGTCGGCATCACCACGCCAACGGCCTCGGGCAAAACCCTTATCTATAACCTGGCGGTGATTGAAACGCTGCTGGCGGATCCGCAGGCGCATGCGCTGTACATTTTTCCCTTGAAAGCATTGGCGCAGGATCAACTTAAAACTTTGTCGCAACTTTTTGAACGTCTGGGGACTAAGGAATTGAGCGCCGCCATTTACGACGGAGACACGCCGGCTTCGGCGCGGGCCAAGATCAAACGCAAGCCGCCGCGCATTCTGATTACCAATCCCGACATGCTGCATTACGGACTTTTGGCTTTTCCCGAGGGCTGGCGCGGGTTTTTCCATTGTTTGCGGTTTGTGGTCGTGGACGAGGCGCACAGTTACCGGGGCGTATTTGGTTCGCACGTGGCCTTGATTTTGCGCCGTTTGCAGCGCCTGTGCGGAGAGCCGGGCCCGCGTTTTGTGGCCAGCTCGGCTACCATGGCCAATGCGGGCGAGTTTTTACAGCGCCTTACGAATAAACCCTTCACGCTGGTGGAGAAAAGCGGCGCACCGCGCGAAGGGCGGCATGTGTTGCTGCTCGACCCTGCCGGCAGTCCGTACACCGAAGCGGCCGGGTTGCTGCGCGAGTGCGTGAAGCATAAAATTAAAACCATCTTGTTCACCCAGTCGCGCAAGATCACCGAACTCATCAGCCGCTGGGTGCAGGAGTCTTCGCCCGCGCATGCCAAGCGCATTGCTTCATATCGCTCAGGGTATTTGCCCGAGGAGCGGCGTTTGATTGAGCAACGACTATTTCGCGACGAACTTTCGGCTGTGATTTCCACCAGCGCCTTGGAATCCGGCATTGACGTAGGCGGGTTGGATGCGTGTATTTTGGCCGGTTACCCGGGCACCATGATCAGCTTGTGGCAACGGTTGGGGCGCGCGGGGCGGGCGCAGCGCGAGGCGTTGTTGATCATGATTGCCTTGCCCGATGCCCTGGACCATTATTATTTACGCCATCCGGAGGCGCTCTTTGCTTCGCGGTTTGAAAATTGCGTGCTGGACCCGGAAAATCCGCAGTTGCTCGACGAACATTTACCCTGCGCGGCCGCCGAATCTCCGCTGACAGCCGCCGATTGGCCTTTGTTTGGCGCAACGGTAAAAGCCGCCGTGGAACGCTTAACGCAACGCGGGGATCTGCGCGGGACCGTTGACGGCACGGCCTGGCTTTCTAAACGCAAACAACCGCAGCGCGAGGTGGACATACGTTCCTCGGATGAACCTTATGCCATCAAGCTGGAGCGTAAAGGCATACTGCTCGGACACGTGGATGCGGCGCGGGTATTTAAAGAATGCCATCCTGGGGCCATTTATCTGCACGCCGGAGTGACGTACGAGATTACCACCTTGGACTTGGATACGCACACTGTGTTGGTGAGCGAGAGCCGCGCCGATTGGTACACCCAGTACACGGCTTCGGAAGAAGTGGGAATTTTGGACTTGCCGTTGGGTCAGATGTGGCGCACTTCGCGGCAGCGTTTTACCTCGGCTTGGGTGCGCGTGCGCGTGACTGAGAAAGTGGTTTCGTATGAGCGGCACCGGGTTAAGGACCAAACCTTGCTTTCCGAGCATAAACTTAGTTTGCCGCCGCGTATTTTTGAAACGCAGGCGGTTTTGCTGACTGTGCCGGATCCCTGGCGGCGCCGGTGCCAGGAGCGCGGACAGGATTTTTCGGGCGGCATTCACGCAGCCGAACATGTGCTGATTGCGGCCTTGCCCACGCAGGTGATCTGCGAGCGTTGGGATTTGGGCGGACTTTCTACATTAGTTCATCCGCAAGTGGACCAACCATGCATTTTTGTATACGATGGTTACCCGGGTGGCGTCGGCTTGGCGGAAAAAGGACTGGATGTGCTCGAGGCCTGGGTAAAAGCCGCGCGCGACATGGTGGAAGGATGCGAATGCGGGGAAGGATGCCCGTCGTGCGTTCAGTCGCCCAAGTGCGGGAGCCGCAACCATCCGCTGGACAAAAGCGCCTGCCGCG
Source organism: Candidatus Goldiibacteriota bacterium (assembly GCA_020052235.1). Classification (GTDB taxonomy): domain Bacteria; phylum Oederibacteriota; class JAAXVQ01; order JAAXVQ01; family JAAXVQ01; genus JAAXVQ01. The sequence continues at coordinate 3,965 of JAGVPM010000023.1, read as the reverse complement.
CCATACTCGGCGCTTTGCACCGCGAAGGAGCGCAGCGGTTGCAGGCTCCGGAACCTCAGACGAAAGCAGGTACAATCGTGGAGAAAAAAGAAATTAAACCTTATACCTTGAATAACCCAGCTGCGGACTCAGCCTCGGCACCGGCTGTGCCGGAAGCCCGGCCTGAAGTGCAGGCGCCGGTGGTTTCCAAGGATTTCCGGCTGTTGGTGTTTGACTTGGAAACGCGCAAGAGCGCGGCCGAGGTGGGGGGCTGGCAAAACGCTCACCTCATGCGGATCTCCGTGGCCGTGGTGTACGATGCCTTGGCCGGGGGATACCGGCATTACCGCGAGGAGCAGGTGCAGGAATTGATGCAGGATCTTTTGGCCGCGGACTTGGTGGTGGGGTTCAACATTGACGGGTTTGACCTGAAGGTGCTCTCCGGGTACAGCGAGTTTGCTTCCCGCATCCGGACGTTTGACATACTCTCCGACCTGCGCCGGACCCTGGGGTTTCGCCTTTCACTCGACCATTTGGCCCAGCATACCCTGGGGCGGGGTAAAACCGCCGAGGGTCTGCAAGCCATCGCCTGGTTCCAGCAGGGAAACTGGACCGACCTGGAGTCGTATTGCCGCGCGGACGTGGAAATTACCCGCGATTTATTTTGGTTCGGGCACCAATTTAACTACGTGCTCTACGAGCGCCAGGGTCAGATCTTGAAACTGCCCGTGGCTTGGGGCGCGTCGTTTCCGAAAATTCAGCGGCCGTGACGGAGGTCAGGATTCCGGCTTGACCATTTTTCGGAAACTGGGTAAAGTGGTTGTACTATAAAAGGGGAGACCGGGAAACGACGCGCATGAAGATAAAAATCAGGCCTGCGGAACTTAAAAATTTGGCTCCTATGTCGACGACGATCAGCCGCCTGACCAAGTCCATGCAGGATATGAATACCAAAATGTCGGAGATCACCCGGCTGATTGAACTGGATACCGCGCTGACGGCCAATGTGCTGCGCTGGGCGAATTCCGCGTATTACGGCGCCCGCATGCCCATTGAGAGCGTGCAGGCGGCCGTGATCCGTTTGGGCATGAACAACATTATCCGCTTGTCCATCGGCAATTCGCTGTCGTCGGTTATGAAAAAATCCGTGCCCGGGTATGATTTGGCGGAGAACGAATTATGGCGCCACAATGTCGCCGCGGCCATGACCGTGGAAACCCTGGGGCAGATCAACAACCAGACCCTGCATCCGGCCGCTTTTACCGCCGCTTTGCTGCATGATGTGGGAAAAGTTATTTTGGGCCAGCATCTGGACCCGGATATGTTTGTGCAATTGCGGCAGCTGGTGAATGAAGGCGGGATGACGTACATTGAGGCTGAACGCAGCCTGCTGGAAACCGATCATGCCATCGTGGGCGCGGCCGTGGCCGGGTATTGGAAATTCCCGGATGAAATGGTGTATGCCATTGAAAAACATCACGATCCCGAACCCCGCGCGGAAAATTTGCTGGACATCGTCATCATCGCCAATGCGGTGGCAAAAAAAATCGGCTTTGGCGCCGGCAGTGAGCCCATGCCCCGGGCGTATGACGCGGTTTTGCAGCGCCAGGGCCTGCTGCCGGAAAGCGTGGTTTTGTTGTGCGAGCGGGTGAAGGAAAAAGTCCTGAAAATCGAGGAAGAATGGAAACTCCTTTAAAGCCGAACAGGCGTTTGCGGATTTTGGTCGTGGACGATGAAGCCGACATACGGAATTTAATCAAACTTTATTTAAAGGATTGGGCGGATACCGATTTGGCCCAAGACGGTAAAACCGCTTTGGAAAAATTTGCGCTGTATATGAAAACCTCCGTGAAGTTTGATCTGGTGCTTTTGGATGTTATGATGCCGGACATGAACGGACGGCTGGTTTTGGAAAAAATCCGCGCCTTGGAAACAGCCCGGGGCATCGAGCGCGCGGACGGGGTTAAAATCATCATGCTCACGGCCCTGGATGATACGGCCAACGTGCTGCAAACCTTCAAACACGGGTGCGACTCCTATATGGTCAAACCGTTTGACGACGAAGATTTGTTCCGTGAAATCAAAGAATTGGGGCTCGCGTAGGGAACGGTTTCAAACCGTTCCCTGCAAAATTCAATCGTTTAGCCGGCGAAAGCATGCAGTTGGGTTACAGTCCGGTTGACGCCGGGTTTAAGTCGCGGTAAGATTAACAGGTGTTTTTGCCGGACGGTGCAAGTGCTGGGAGACGTATACTTCGATTCGCATGGAGGCACCAAGCGTGTGGCCCTTGTTGTATCTGCCCAAAGGTAGGACGTTGTACGACAAACTCGATTATTGGTCCACGGATCTTGCATCCATGTTCCGGGAATTGGCTGAACAGGATTTTACCGGCAGCCTGGAAATTGTTTCGCTGGTCCAACGCGGACTTTTTATATGGCATCACGGCAGGCTTTGCAATGCGTTTTACGAAGGGGACGATGAGAAAAAAATCACGCGCCTGGAAGTCCTCCGCCATTTTCTGCAAAAAGGAAAACGGGGACAGGAAACCCTGATCAACATCATGGAACTTGACCCCCGTTTGACCGAATGCCTGGGTGCCCTGGAAATCAAACCTCCGATCTATCGCGAACTGGAAACCAGCTTCATTGATATGACCAAATTATTCGAAACCCTCAATGCCAAACGTTTCTTGGGCGTGCTCCGGTTCTATCATGTGCGCAGCCATACCCGGTTGGGCAATATTCTGCTTAAAATGAATAAAATCACGCGCGATCAGCTGCAGCAGGCCGTACGCCTGCAACTTTCCCACCAAGGCGCACTGCGGCTTGGGGATGCGTTGGTGCAAATCGGCGCGATCGAACTCAAGGATTTGGGCAGCGCGTTGGATTTGCAGTCGCATGCCCGCAAGGGGTCGGATATTGAACTGGCGCTGGCCGTGTTTTGGGAAGGGCAGTTGTTGGGCGGTTATACGTACATTCTCAAGGTGTTCAAAACCGACTGGGATGAAATACTTCCCCAATTGGTGGGGACCGAAGTATTGATGGATATGGTGGAAGGGCTTTTGCCCGAGCCTTTGGATATCCGGTTTTTATGGAATGAATTTTCCCATGAAACACCGGCATCGGTTGAAAAAATCCACCAGGCTTCATTGCATCCGGTTTCGGAAGCTCTGCCTTCCGCCAAGCCGGTTAAGGATGAGAGTTTGAATTTAAAGGCCGATGACCTTATTTTGGATTTGGCCGGTGAACCACTGCACGCGGATGATGATTTTTTAACCATGGATGAAGAATTCGGAACAACGGCGGTTGAGGCGCCTGCGGTGCAAGCCGCGCCCGTTCCACAGCGGGAAAGTGAAAAACCCGCGGACGCGCCGCCGGTGTTTAAAGCGCCTGAAGTAAAACCCACGCCGGCAAAGCTGCCGGTAGTGCCTTCGGTTTCGGTGCCGGCGGCTCTCCCCGTTGTCCCACAACCAGAGGTTCCGGTTTTGGAAAAAATACCCGCCGCAGAAGCGGGCCCAACCGAACCGGGCCAAGCAGCCGGCGTGACCGCAGAAAATAATTCTTCCGGCCCTGACCTGCCGGAATCCATGCCGAATGCTCTGCCGGTCCCCGGAACCCCTGTCTCCGTGCCGGCGGCAGAGCCCGCGATTTCAGAATCCGTGCAGGGTGTTGAATATGTCCTGCGTGTGGCTCATGATTTTATGGGGCCTTTTGGGAAATCATTGTTGAAAAAAGAAGCGGCACCTTTGCTTCTGCAAGGGCGCAATTGGCCGGACTATCAGGTGCGGGAATTGACCCTGCGTTTTTTTCGCTCGGCAACCTGGGTGCTCGGTAAGCAAAAAAGCGGGCAGATGCTGCAAAAAATTCGCGAACGTATCGAGGTTTAACGCTTATGGGAACGGTTTTAACCAACGGACAACATTGGGTATTCGTCACCTTGACCAGTTGGATTGCCATTTTGGGCGGCTTGGCCCTCTGGGTGGGTTT
>JAGVPM010000031.1 GCA_020052235.1 Candidatus Goldiibacteriota bacterium | reverse complement strand
TGTAGTGTCTCCAACGCTTCTTTACATTTGATTGTCATTGCGAGAAGCGTTTTTGCGACGAAGCAATCTGTTTTAAGCTCTAAACGCTCCGAAAAAGCGGGATTGCTTCGCTTTGCTCGCAATGACAAATGTAAAGCTATTTAAGAAACACTACACTAGGTATTAATTTAAAAGTAAACTTAATCTTTGAATCATGGGCAGAACATCCAAATTTTCAGAGGTTCCGGAAACGACTTCCTCCACCAACGCCGTAAATAAATCCTGGCACTCGAACAACAGGTCAATGATGTTGCCCGGGATTGGGGTTTTAGTAGAACGGTACCGGTCCAGCACGCTTTCCATTTGCTGCGCCAAATCCATGATCTGATCATAACTCATAAGCGCGGCAATGCTTTTTAACGTATGCACGGCCCGGAATAATTCATTCAGCAATTTAGCGTCCGCCGGCCGTTTTTCCAGGGCCAGCATGGTCGTGTTCATGATATCCAGGTATTCATGCGCTTCGGTGATGAACCCTTCTTTAAATTCACTGTTATCCATGCCCGGCCTCCAATCCTTCCAAGATTTGCCTGCGGACGGCCGGATCAACCGCCCAATTGCGCAAAAATACAGGAAAGGTAACGGCTTTCCGGTACCTGCATTTTTTCCGGGTGATCGGCATCCGGGCCGAACTCCGCTCTTACTTTTAAGGTTCGGCCGGCTTGGCGTAATCCTGAAATGGCTGAACGAAGAAGATCTTTATGGGCAATGTGATGCGAGCAGGAACAGGTTAAAAGATACCCCTGCGGTCGGATCAGCGCCGCGGCCCTGCGATGCAATTCGCGCAACCCGTCCATGGCCCGTTCGCGATGTTCCCGGCAACGGGTAAATGCGGGCGGGTCCAAAACCACCATTTCATATTGCTCATGCCGCTGGGCCGCGTGCGTCAAAAAATCAAAAACTTTGGCGCGCTCAATTTGCACTCGGCCGGACAGGCCATTGAGTTCGGCATTGCGCCGCAAGGTTTCCAAGGCGTGCGCCGAGCTGTCCACGGCCACGGCCCGGGAAGCGCCCGCCAGCAGGGCCGACAAGGCGAAACCTCCGGTATAAGAAAAACAATCCAAAACCGGCCCCGAAAACTTCCGGGTCTGCACGTAACGGCGGGCCGCGCGCTGATCCAAATAAAAACCGGTTTTCTGCCCCCCCCCACATCCACCCAAAACCGCAACGCACCTTCCTGAATGGCAACAGGCTCGAGCAATTCCGGTTCGGGATGTTGGGGATACAGCCATTGGCGCACGGGGAGCAAACCTTCCCGGCTGCGCCCAATACCCTCGCTGCGTTCAAAAATCCCGCGCGGCTTAAGGTGCGAAACCAACCATTCCAGGATCAAAGGTTTCCGTGCCTCCATGCCTGCGGTTAAACATTGCACCACCCAGCGGTCTCCGAAACGATCGCATACCAGCCCCGGCAGCCCGTCGGCTTCCGACCATACCAAACGGTACGCATTCGTGGGCAAGGCCAAGGTTTGACGCCGCGACCAGGCGCGGTCCAATTTCCGGAATAATTCCACGCGTTCATCGGGCAGGCCGTTGGTTCCGCGCTGCGCGGCCGCCGGTGAATACAACATGCGCAAAGCAAGGGTGGTATGGGGATTGGCATAGGCAAAACCCAAGGTGTGCGCCTTGGGATCTAAGACCTCAACCAGCTCCCCGGTTTGCGGGCGTAGATCCCAAGACTGAATTTGATTGGAAAAAACCCAAGGATATCCTTGCCGGACCGACTGGGCGGCCCGGCCTTGAATACTGACTTTGGATAAACTCATTGACCCGCCGGGTTATACACTCGCAGCCAGACAAGCCACCGCAATGGCATAAAACCGGTTGGACACAGTATCTGCCCGTGAATTCAAAACCATGGGAACCTTGGCCCCCAAGGCAATACCCGCCAAGGCGCCGTTGGCAATGAACATCTGCGCTTTGGAAAGCATATTGCCGGCTTCGATGGTGGGAACCAACAAAATATCCGCGTCCCCTTGAATGGGACCCGGAATAATTTTTTCCGCGCAGACCCAGGGAGAAAGCGCATCATCCAGGGCCAAAGGACCAAACACATCCGCGCCGGTAATCAGTCCTTCTTTGGCCATTTGCGTGAGCTTGTCCGCTTCCACGGTAACCGGCATTTTATCTTTTACATCTTCTACCGCTGCCAGGATCGCCGCTTTGGGACGCTCATAACCGAGTGCACGGACAAAATCTATGGCGTTTTGTAAAATTTGTTTTTTGCGTTCCAGATCAGGTGCGATGTTGACGGCCGAGTCGGAAACATACAACAAACGGCCGCAAGGTTTGGCTTCCAGGATGAACACATGGGAAATGGGGCGCCCGGTGCGCAGCCCGAATTCTTTATTCAAGAGGGCGGAAAGAATGGCGCTGGTGTGCAGGTTGCCTTTCATCAGCACCTGCGCCTTGCCCTCGGCGATCAATTTGACCGCCGCATGGGCCGCGGCTTCCTCGGTCTTGGCATCCACCAAATATTTGATGGGGAAATCCAATTTTAATTCCTTGCGCAGTTGCTCGATTTTATCCTTGTCCCCGGCCAAAGCGGCTTCGGCAATTCCTTCTTCATGCGCCCGCTGCAATGCCAGCATAATGTCGCGGCTTTCAGGTACGGCTACGGATACGGTTTTCTTCGGACTGCCTTTCACGCGCTGAATAATTTCATCAAAATCTTTTAACATGCTGCCATCCCTTTCTGTTTTTGCTGCGGAAAGGTCATCCCGCGCATTTTGAACACTCCTCGTATTGTATTTTTCACCTTTATTCCATCCAAAGCCATCATTCCTTTTCCGGTATTCGGATGATGGCTTTGGCGTCGTTGCCCACATCAACACCCAACGAGATCACTTCCGCCAAACTCAATTCCGGATCAACCTGGACGATGCGTAGACCCGCCAGCGGCTTATTATGCTGGTCCAAAAATACGCCCCCCAGGCCCGGTCGAATTTTTTGATTGCTTCCCTTTTTCAAAATAATTTTGGAAACGCGCCCGCCGAT
>JAGVPM010000187.1 GCA_020052235.1 Candidatus Goldiibacteriota bacterium | reverse complement strand
CCCTCCCCTACATCCCCTCCCACCAACCCTGGGGAGGGGAATGTGATTAGAGGCTGTGGACGGACGTTGTGACACAGTCTCCAAGGGGAGAGGAATTTTTAAAATAAAAGCTGCCTTTCCGCAACAAAAATTAACTATGAAACGATTGGGCGTATGCTTGCACCACGTCCTGCACCGGACCAATCTGTTTCAACATGTGATTTTCAATCCATAGCGCCCGGTCGCAAATCCGCTTAACATCCTCCATGGAATGCGAAACAAAAATCATGGTCACGCCCTTTTGCTTGAAGGCCAGCATCTTATCCAGGCACTTTTTCTGAAATTCCATATCGCCTACGGCCAAGATTTCATCAATTAAGAGCAGTTCAGGTTCCAAACACGCCACCACGGAAAAACCCAAACGCGCCAGCATGCCCGATGAATAAACCCGGATGGGCTGATTAATAAATTCTCCCAGTTCGGAGAACTCTATAATTTCCGTTTCTTTGCAGGCCACTTCCGCCTTGGTCATACCCATCAGGATGCCGTTCAAATAAATGTTTTCCCTGCCGGTCAGGTCATGATTAAATCCCGCCCCCAATTCCAGCAAAGGAAAAACCCGTTTCTTCACTATCACATCCCCCAAAGTCTGCTTAAGCACTCCGGCAATCAACCCCAAGGTAGTGCTCTTCCCGGCACCGTTGCGGCCGATCACGCCCAGGCATTCCCCGGATTGGACCTCAAAGGAAAGATCGCGCAGCGATTCATACCGGGCGGTTCTTAAAGTTTTTAAGGCCGTGGGCAGATGAAAAATAAAATTTTTCAAGCCCCCAGTAATATGATTGTATTGCGGATAACTTTTGCCCACGTTTTTAAAAACAACCACAGGTTCGCTCATAATACCTCGGCAAATTTCCAGGCTAATTTCCGGTAAATCCAAAACCCTATTCCCAAAAATACCAGCCCATATCCCAAGCTTATGGCCAAATACATGCCGTCCAATTGATTATGCAGGAATAAATTCCGCCAACTGATAATCAGCGGCGTTAACGGATTAAAATTAATCAATTGCTGATATTTGACGGGAATCATGGTCTCGGGATAAAAAATCGGAGTAAAATAAAACAACAACGTGACACCCAAGGCGGTCAACCGCTCCAAATCCCGAAAAAATAAATTGATGGAGGAAATGGCCAAAGCAATGCCATACGCCATGATGAACTGAATAATCAACAACACTGGAATCCCCACCAGCCAAATCCAACCCGGAGTTTTATGGTAGATGAACATGAATAACACAATAACGGGTATGGATAAAATAAAGTGCAGCATATCCTGAAGCACAATGGTGAACGGCAAAATATTCCTGGAGAAATTCACCTTTTTTATAATGGAGGCATTGGCCAGAAACACGGTCGGAGTCACGGTCACCGAATTGGCAAACCATTGCCAGGGAAACAGGCCCGCGATTAAAAACAGCGCATAGCCTTCCATTTGGATTTTCATAATTACTTTAAAGGCAATGTAAAACACAAAGGCAAAAGCCAACGGATTCGCAATGGACCACAAATAGCCCAGCATGCTGCTCTTGTAGCGCACTTTCAGGTCTTTATGTGTCAGGATCGAGATCAGATCCAGCATGTACCGCAATCTAGGTTTCAAATTATACCGCCGATTCCCGTATTGTTTCCTGCCCCGCATGGCGAGCATTATCTCCGGTAACTCCCATTATTTCAATTGAAACCTCCAAAAAACGCAACCACCAATTCATGCGTAGGGGCGCGATTTATCGCGCCCGGATTCATCACCACGCCGCATTAGGGCGCAATGAATTGCGCCCCTACGATATGGGCCGGGGCCATTTGCCCTAAAACCAACGAATCAAACTCCACGTTTTTTTGATCCAGGGAAACCGCATAGAGTTCCAGCCCATTTCTTCGGCCGGCCAGCAAGTTTTCCTTTAAAGGAATTATTTCAGACCGCGCCCCGCCGACCTCTGTAGGGGCGAACCTTGTGTTCGCCCCTACTTTAACCTGCGTCACGCCCAGGCAATTATAGAAAACCCGGTAATCGTTCTTAAAAATCCACAACGCATCAATTTCGATTTGATCCATTGAACTGGTTCCAGGCCTAACGCGGATATTTTTTACTTTTCCCAGGCATACGTACCCCGCGGCCTGCGCCACGGTCTGATACCTGACCACATACACATTGGGCTGCGGAAGATGGGTGGTGTATTGGGCCAGATATTCCTGCTCACTGACCACGGTATATTTTTTATTGCTGTTTAAAAAATAAAAATAGGCATTGTCCCAAACCCGGGTGTTTTCCGAAATAATCACGGCCCCTTCGGGAACAGAATCAAGCAACTTGTTTTTCAAGGCTTCCCCCAGCAAGACCCGGGGATATTTTATGGACTCTTTTATTTTTCCAACCACAATCCGGTTATTTTGCAAATTAACCAAATGCGCATACAAAAACAGCACGCCCAAAACCACGGGAAGGGCTTTCCCGTATTTGAACCGGATCAAATACGGTTCCGCCCAAACATAAAGTCCAAAAAGCACAAGTGCCGTGCCGTAATACTGGATATATACCGGCAAATACGGTAGGCCCAAAATTCCGTTTTGATGTTTGGGGGACAGACAAATCATCATGGCAGGCAATATTGCCAAACACGCTCCGAAAACCAGCAGAAACCATTTATCCGGCCGGGCCGCTTCTTTTTTAAAATCGCCATAGATCCGCCGGAGCAGGTACAAAAATAACCCTGCTGAAATCAGGTCCCCGGCCGTTACCTGACTGAAAAAAGCATTCCGGCTAAAAATATGCCCGGGATTTTTGAAATAATAAAGCAGCGGCAAGGCGGCCGCGATTTCTTTGAACAGCGCGGTAAAATACGCTTTCATACTAAACAGGATCGTATACCCGGGATCCAAAACCGCAATATGCGAACGCAAATAGATCGAAACCGCCGCCAAGGCCAAGGTGACAAAGAAAAACGGCCAAGCCGCAGCCAAGGTTTTCTTGAAATCCTTAAAAACATAATAGGCCAAGACAAAATACAGAATAAAAAACAAATAGGAAATTTCATATGTCAACAGGGCGCAGGCATAAAACACCAGACTTAAACTTAAAAACCGGGCTTTATTTTGCATTAAAAACTTATGGAAAAAAATCAAGGAAACCGTGGTTTCCAGAAAAAGCACCTGCATTAAAAAATGATACGACAAAATCGGGTCATCGCAAATTCGAAATTGGAAACACAGGGGGAGCAGCAGCATGAAAAGCAGCGCGAAATTTTTCAGCCGGGTAATCAAATAAGCCAAATACCCGAACGCCAGCACATTCAGGCACACCAAACCCATGATCGCCGCTTTGTAAAGCAGAAGGGACGGCAAGGCATAAAAAACGCTATAGGCGTACCAGGCCAAAGGATAAAAACGCCCCTGAGCCTTGATCCAGCTTATAAATATAGTATAGGTAAATTCAAACAGTCCCTTGTGCTCCAACGCCAACACGCCGCGAATTTGTGAATTGATGGCATCGTCGCCGAAATAGCCGCTGTGCAGCAAAGGAAAAAGCGACCAAACCAAACTCGCCATAATCGCGCCCGGCAAGACTATTTTTTTCCACTGCGCCAAATTTGATTTGAGGTAATTAAGTAACACCTTGAATCCACCATTTTATTTACCGAAATCTGTGTAGAGGCGACCGGCGGTCGCCCCTACTTTATAAACGCGTTACATATCGTCTTGGGCGAGCGCCGCTCGCCCCTACATATGATATTACGGCAAACCAAACTTTTTCTTTATCGCCGCCCACTTCTTTTTAATCTCCGGCAGCGTACGCGCCTCATGCGATGCCGCCGCTTCCTCTAATAATCCATTAAACGGCCTATCCATATTCTGCCAATTGGCGATCATCATGGGCAGGTCGCTGTCTTTCAGGATGTTGTTCCCCATTGGCGCTTCGGCCGCCACTTCGCCGTTGTCCGCCACGGTAATCATCTTCTTGCCGGTCAGGTCCATAACCAGCACCAAGTAATGCCAAGTTTCGGGTTTAAGTTTGAATTTGATCTTGCTGTCCACCCAAGTCCGGCCGTTTCCATATCCCAGATAATAACTGGACGAATCAGGGCTGCCGTCTTGCTGGATGACAAAGCCGGAAAAATTTTCCGTGCCCGGATGATTGCCTAAAACTGCCGCAAATTGTTTCTGCGTTTTGGCCGGATACAACAGTGCTTCCACGGTAAGCTTTCCTTGAACCTGAAGCGGATTGACTTTGACGATGGTGATTTCACCGCCCGCTTTAAACGTGGCCGCAAATCCATTCAAGCCTTTAATGGGCCCAGATTCAACCACGAAGTGCAACACCCTGACGGAAAGCTTCCGCAGGAGTTAAGAACTTCAAGCATTTCATTGGCCGGTTATTCAGCCAACGTT
>JAGVPM010000058.1 GCA_020052235.1 Candidatus Goldiibacteriota bacterium | reverse complement strand
TTTCATCACTGTTTAAAGGCAAAACCAGATTGCTTCGTCGCTAAAAACGTTCCTCGCAATGACAATCATTGTAAAGCCGTTACTGTTACACTACACTAGTACGCTTAATCCTGAACTTTCAATTGATCTTTAGAACTAAAATGATATGATCACGCCGCCTAAAATGCCGTTGGATGCGGCTGGGCATTATTTTCGGCGATGGAGACAGGGGATTATGGGAGCTGGGTCGTATTTGGAGACCGTGGACGCGGTCATTTTTGACATGGATGGGGTTTTGATCGACAGCATGCCTTTGCATGCGCAAGCTTGGCTGGATGTTTTGGCCGAGGCGGGGATAAAAATTAGGCGCGAAGATGTTTATGAAAGAGAAGGGGAAGCGGGTGCGGCTTCCTTGAGTTTTTTTTTTCGGATCAACGGCATGGACTCCACCCCCGAACGCTTGCAGGATCTGGTCCGCCGGAAAGAAGCCCTCTATAAAAAACGCGCGGTCCCGGAAGTGTTTCCCGGTGTTCCGGAATTATTAAACGCTTTGAAAAAATAAAATAAATGCATGGCCATCGTGACGGGCACGGCCCGGCACGAACTGGAAGTCACGCTGCCGCAAGAAATATTGTGCTATTTTGAAGTGGTGGTAACCGGGGATGAAGTGAAACGGGGCAAGCCTGATCCGGAACCCTATCTTACGGCCTTATCCAAATTGGGCGTTTCTTCCGACCGGGCCTTGGTGGTTGAAAATGCGCCTTTGGGGGTCCGGGCCGCCAAAGCCGCCGGTATTTGTTGTTTTGCCGTGGAAACATCCATGCAATGCCCCCGCTTGGTCGGAGCCGAGCGGAGTTTTGCGGATATCATCAGTTTATCTGAATTTCTGCTTGGGAAACCATTGACGCTATAGTTCTTCAGGAAATAGTGCTTGCCTAAAACACAAATTACCGCGGCTCAAAAAACATTTCCGCCGGATCAATGCTATACTTACGGAGTTGTTGGATTCATGCAAGCTTCAAATCAAGCTGGTGGGAGATGCTGAAGATGTGCCGGGTAATTAAAAGAGTGGGTGTAACTAATCATGTTTGGGAGATTGAAGAAATCATAAATTTGCTTTGCCAAAAATGATCTTTTCAAATATAATACCTCAAATTCCAAGTTTTTTTTCAAAATATATCTTTCGAGTTATAAAGAAGGTAATATGTCTAATCCCCAAGAAAAACTGAATGAAATAATGGCGACTATTTTTAAATTAAAAGAGCCGCCAATTGAAGAAACAAGAAAACAAGAAGTTTTTAACTTAATTGAAACCACCGTTAACGGTGACACGATTAAAAGTTCACTTGTAATTAATGCACAATTGAATGAAAAAAGCGATGGAGCTATTGTATATATTTTAACCAATCTTCGGATTATTAAAATAATTATCGTGAATGATCCGAAAACTATTGAATCTACTAGTGCTAAGTTAGACACAATAATTAGTATAGACAGAAAAATAATTGATGGAACTACCGCCCAAGTTGGAATTTCTTTTCAAAATCAAAATATGTATGTTGGTTTAAGATATTTAGCTAATGACCAAATGGTTAGCAAATTTTTCCGGGAAGTAGATGAATCAAGATCCCCGAAAGGGGCGGAATGATGTCGCGGACTAAGAATGAAGACGTTGCTAATCCCTTTCATGTTGAGAATGTCCGAAAAGAGCTTGATGCCAAAATTGAAAAGAAAATTTCTAGAGATGTATTTTTCTGGGTTGTTGGAACTATAATAGTTATACTTGCAACCGTAATAAGCTTCTTAGCAAGCGGATACTTTGAATGCAAAGATAGGTTGACCAAAATAGAAACGAAATTTGAGTATTCCCAACCGCCACGTTTAACCCCCAATAAATAATTCAAAGTGACTCACTACCAGTTTTTTGGCTAATTTGACAAATGTTGTTTTTAAAGGTATCTTTATAAGATAAATGCACATCACGCTTGAACAAGGCGGCCGGAATGGTGGGTATTATAAAGACGATATTTGTATTGTGCTGTATTTTAATTAGTTTGGCAATTTCCGGTTGGGCCGGCCAAAGCCGGCATGCGAGCGTTCACGCCGCGGCCATGGGCAATGCTCTAATGGCTTCTGATCTTGAACCGGCCGCTGTGTTCACCAATCCCGCCGCCATGGCCGCTGCGCCAAGTTTTAAACTCGCTTCTTTTTTCAGTAAACCTTATATCGGACTGCCCGGCATTACATCATTATGGTCCGGCGACCTGGCGGCATTGGTGCCGCTGCCCTATGGATGCCTTGGCGCAGGCTACTCGTTTTTTCAGGCCGATGCGCTGCTGCAAGAGCAGACCGGAGTTATGGCCTACAGCGCGGGCCTGTGGCAAACCCTTGAAATGGGGGCGGCCATAGAATATCTGTGGCACGGTTACCTCATAGGCGATGATCCGCTGGCTGCCGTGGACCCGGTATTCCGGAATGGAACAGCCAAGGGGGCAGTGGCCTTTGACCTTGGTTTGCGGTATACGCTTTGGCGGCATTTGGTTTTGGGCCTGGCAGCCCGTAATATTAATCAGCCCGACTGGGGGCTGGTGAGCGAGGATAAAGTCCCATTGGAAATGCAGGCGGGATTTGCCTTTACCTGGAAAGGGCTGACTGCCATGGCCGATGTGCTGTGGAAAAATAGCGCGGCAGGTCAGGCTGAAGAACCTTTGCTGCCTGCCGTTGGACTTGAAGGCAATTGGTGGGGCGATACATTATTAGTGCGCTTGGGCGTCAATCCCCTGGAGGCGACCGCGGGTTGCGGATGGCGGTCATTCTATATGAATGGGAAGATATGTCATTGGAAATGATCGGCCAGGTGCTGAACAAGCGGGCCACGGCCGTAAAATCCATCTTGTTCAGGGCGCGCAGGAAACTGCGCGGGAAATTGGGCCCCGGACTGGGCCTGGAAACAGCGAGGTGATGCGGCATGTGCGGTTTTCATGATCGGATCTTTGATTATCTCTCCGGCAACCTCCCACCGCAGGAGCGGGAGGCATTTGAAAAACATCTTGCACAATGCAGCTCCTGCGGCCAAGCCATTGCCCAAGAACGGGAATTATCGGGGGTCTTGAAAACTTGGGAAATTCCCGCAATGGAATCAGCAACTGTTCCGGGTTGGAAAGAACGATTGAGTTTGAAACAACGTACCGGTGCTTTGCAACCGTGGTTTGGCTGGGGCAGGCTGATTTACTTGCCCGCAGCTTGCATGGTATTGATCTTATTCGGTTTCATGGTTTGGACCAGTCTGAATGCCGGACGAAATCCGGCCAGGCTTTCAGCGGAATATGAAATGATCGATCAATTTGAAGTCATTCAATGGATGGATATGCTTGAAAATTGGGAAGAAATTCAACAAATGAGCCCGGCGCCAAGGGAAGTGTCATGAGCAAAATGCGATATGGCATTGTTCCGGCTTTCTGGTTTTTGATTTTTCCAGCCATGGCCGCGGCCGGAGAGCAGGCAACTCCGGTGATTCCGGAAAATCAGCAACCGGTGCAAACGGAAATCCTGGAAAATGCGGATATGTTAAAAGATCTGGAAATGTTCGAAAATTTTGAGCTCTTTGCCGAATCCAAGGACGAACAAAAGTCCGGGACGGAAAAGAGCAAGGAGGCTGAGTAAAATGCGCCGTTTATTTTGGTTGGGTATATTTATACTGATGCTCGTTCCCGCCCTCGCGGCTGAAAATCAGGGCCCAGATGCCAGGACCGCCCCGGCCCCGGAATCGCAAATAAGCCAATGGCAGCAGCTTTCCGCCAACGAACAGGAAAAAATTAAAGCTAATTGGGAGAAATTTAAAAACCTGCCGGCTGGGGAGCAGGCGCGTATCCGTCAGAATTATCAATTATTCGCCCGCCTGTCCCCTGGGGAAAAGCGGCAATTTGTAGAGCGCTATCATCACTGGCAGAAACTTTCACCCGCGCAAAAGGCGGGCTTGGCGGAAAAATTGGAGACTCTAAAAAAAATGACCACCGAAGAGCGGCAAAAGTGGCTGCGGAAATATCAGCAATGGAAAAATTTGCCGCCGGAAAAAAAACGCCAGGTCTTGCAGCGGATAAATCAAAATCGCCGCTGAGGCCTTGAATATGCTGAGTCTGCAATCCATAGGAGAGAACGAAAATGACTTTACGACGCATTTGCATTGGCTTGATTTGCCTGCTGGTCCATCCGCAAGCGCTTTGGGCGTTTGAATTGTCAGAAACGTACCGGTATTCCAATCGTTCCGGACATTCGCTGGAGAGCAAGCTGCAGATGGAAATCTGGGACGGTTTGAGCATTAATGGGACATACTTTTCCAATGTGCGTTTCAAAGCGCGCGGCTGGCAGGCAGGGCTGACTTACCTGAGCATTGGCGGGCTCACTTTGTGGTCTGATTACAGCGGCTTGCCGTCGGAACAAACTGTGCGCGCCGGCGGAGGCGCCTATTCCCTTGCGGCTTGGTCTTCCGGTGAGTGGGGCATGACCGCCGAGGCTGCTTACACCCAGATGCAAAACTTCATGGGCAGTAAAGATACGACCCTGACCCAGTGGCAGGCCACGCTCTCCAATTATTTCACTTTCTATGAAAAGTGGGATTGCAGCTTGGCGCTCAGTGCTTGTTTTTATAATTTGAAACTAAGTTCCCAGATCCAAGCGGCCTACCGGGAGCTGTTGCAGGACCGCGAAATTCAAAGTTTGATTTTTGGCGATTTTCTGCTTTATCTGCTGCATGTTCAAACCGGTTATGCTTGGGAAAACTTTGGATATACCGGAGTGATTTTTGAAAGTGCAATGAATTGGGATAACAGCCTGGTTTATTCCGGAGGCATCCTTTGGTCGAAAAAAATCTGGGAGCCTTTATCCGTTTCCCTCAGCGGACAATATTCTTCACGCCAGGATATTTCCGCTTCGGCCGGCCTAAGCCTGAATTTTTAGCCCTGGTTTTGTGGAATTTTAAAAAAAAGTTGAAACCTATTTTAACCAGCTTGGTTATCCCTAGTAGCAGGATAATAAAAAAGGCAGGGAGGAAAAATTATGAAACAGCAAGTGCTCGTAATGGCGGGGTTGATCGGGATTTTGGCAGGTGGGTCGTATGCTTATGGGGAAGCAGGAACGTCGGTCCAAGCAGGAGAACAAGTTTATAATGAACAGTTGTATACCCAGGAACGTTTTAAGGAAGCGGACTTGAATGATGATGGTTTCCTGGATAAATCCGAACTGGTGGCTGAACAGCTTGCGTTTGAACATTACCGTGATACTGCGAGGTTTAAGCATGCGGATGCAGACCAGGATGGCAAGCTGTCCTTGGATGAAGCCAAAGCCGAGAAACAATGGGAAATTGAAAATCGTGGAACATTGGAAAAACAGGCGCTGGAGGATTTGAAGAAAACTTATCCCGGCCTGGATGCCGCGGATTTGGAATGGCTGAACAAGCATCCGGAGGCAGCGCGGGCTTTGGTGGGCAATGCGGCCTGGCTGGATAGCCATCCGGCCGTGGCACAGGCCATCTATGACAATAAAAAATGGCTGGCCGAACATCCGGAAGTGGCGCAAGCCATGTATGCGAACCGGTATTGGTTGAACCAACATCCGGAAGTGGCGACCACGCTCTACCAGAATCGCGAATTTCTGGAAGCTCATCCCGAGATCGCCCTTGAAGCGTATCGCAACCGGGTGTTTTTAGTAAATCACCCAAAAGTTGCGGAAGCGCTTTACCAGAACCGGCAGTGGCTGTACGACCATCCACAGGTTGCCCGCGCCGCCTACGCGAACCGGCAGTGGCTGAATCAGCATCCGGAAGTCGCCAAAACCCTTTATGCTCACCGTGAATGGTTGGCCCAGCATCCGGAAGTGGCCAAGGAAATTTACCGCAACCGTGTTTTTTTAGCCCAGCATCCGGAATTGAGCAAATACCTTTACCAGCATCGTCAGGAGATTGCGAAAAACCCGGCTTTGGCCAGGCAAAAAATACGGGAAATGAAATCCAAAAAGTAACTTAAAATCAGGAGCGTGAAAAAGACACAGGGCGGTTGCGGAAACCGTCCTGTGTCTTTTTGTTTTGTGAAGCG
The DNA here is from genome assembly GCA_020052235.1 of Candidatus Goldiibacteriota bacterium. Taxonomy (GTDB): domain Bacteria; phylum Oederibacteriota; class JAAXVQ01; order JAAXVQ01; family JAAXVQ01; genus JAAXVQ01. Next base: position 17,654 of record JAGVPM010000058.1, on the reverse strand, counting down.
GGCCTTAACTTATGCCTTGCAAACATCAAAACGACGGGATAAGCTTTAAATCATTAACCAGCTCGAATTTGGCAAAGAGGGTTGAGTATAACATATGTTGAATTGGTTTTCGCTGTCCATAATCTTGATGTTCTGCTGGCCATGACCGCGGCGGTGCATGGAGAGGAATCAGGCGGGAAGACCTTTCAGGGTGTTTCGGAATCATCGCGGTAAGTGTATCAAAAGTCCGCTGCCCGGGTGCTCTAGTGGCGGGAAACCGGAGGTAGAAAGGAATTTGAAGCAAAGCGCTGACCGCATGAACCGGTGGTCAGGTCCCAAATACGCACCACAAAAAAAAGGAGCGAATATGGAAGCGATTATTTCTCAATTAAGAAAAGAACATGAAGTGTTGCTGCAAACGTTGAAAGGAATAAAAGATCTGGGAATCGGAACGCCGGAAGGGAAAACCGCGCTTTTTCAGGCCAAACAGGCATTGCTGGCGCATTTGCAATTGGAGGATACGAAATTTTATCCGGCGCTGCGGAAGGCGGCGGAAACCGATGAAGTGTTGCAGGGCACTTTGGCGCGCTTCGCGGAAGAAATGGAGGAAATCGGGCGGTTTGTAATGGACTTTTTTACCCGGTACGAACAAGCTTCCGCGGGAATGGATTTTGCCCGGGATTTCGGAAAAATGTGTTCACTGCTGCAGGGGCGGATTTTCCGCGAAGAAAGCGTGCTGTTCCCGGCATTTGAGAAAATACCCCGCTGAACTTAACCGGTGGTGTCTCTTGTGCACCGCTTGCCTGGAATTACCGCCAAGTCGGCTGAATATTATCATACAAACTTTGCGTAATATTGCGGACATCGGAACCATCCGCATTCATGACAAAAATATTCCAGGCGTTTTTCCATTTGGCAATATAGGCAATCATGGTTTCGTCCGGAGAAAAAACCGGATCATCCCGGTCAATATCATCCCGGACAAGCCGGGAATACTTTTTCCAATCCAGGTCGTAAATATACAGCTGCCGGATCCGGCTAAGCATGATGTCGGCCGTGAAAATCAATTTATGACCCTGGGGAGAAAACATCGGATCACCATAGCCGATGAGATCATTGCTGCCGATCAGCAAAATACTCTCTTTGGAAGCGAAGTCATAAATAGCGATACCTTCATTTATCAAATTTGCGGATTCATAAGCCAGGCGGTGGCTGTCTGCTGAAAAACTATAAGCATAATTCCGGCCTGTAGGAATATTCAGGCGTTTAAGCCCCGTGCCGTCCGTGTTCATCTGCATCAATAAATTTTTTTCATCCCGCTGGCAGGTGAAAGCGATGGTTTGATTATCCGGAGCCCAAATGGGATTGGTTTTATCGCCGGACCCGAAAGTCAATTGGCGGATTTCATTGGTCTCCAGATCCAGGAAAAATATTTGAAAATCCCCTCCGCAACGGTTCGAACTGAACAAAATATGCTTGCCGTCATGGGAAAAATGCGGATCCCGGTCAAAGGCTTTGGAATGGGTTAAGCGTTTTATATTATTTCCGTTTGAATCCATCATGTACAATTGTAAATATCGCCCATCCGCGCGGTTGGAGGAGAAAACCAGTGTGCGTAAACCTCCGCCGGGAGGAGTTGGGACAGGTTCGGCAAAGGGTGTGGGGGTGTTGGAAAGCTCTTCAACCATGGCCGGAGTCGGGGCGGGAACAGGTGCGAAATATTGCAGCTTCGGTTCCGCAGCAGGCTTGAGAAAAGTTTGGACAGTGGGTTTGGCCGAAAGGATTGCCGGGTTGACTGGTAGGGGCGGCTTCTTTGGCGGTTTGGCGGCTTGATAACAGGGTCCTAAAAAAAACAGCAATATTAATAATGCCAAGCCTAATATAATAAAACCATTTAAAATATGACCGTCGGTCGCGCGGCGGGCAATTCTCTTGGAACGTTTTCGTATCTGTTTTAAGAAAAGCCGTTTCCGAACTTTGGCCATTGTTTCAACTCAATAATTTGATGGATGGAATCCTCTGCGAGAAAGTTCCGTCGTCAGGCCTGATAGAGGATCGGATTGGGCCGATTTTATGGCTTTGAAAGGGAAAAATCAACAAAGATATTTTAATCCGCTTAACTTTGCGTTTTTTTTTCATGGAAATTCAAGTTAAAAGGCTGACCAATGCCTTGCAAGTATAAGTAAAACGATTTAAGCTTTAGAGCATTAGGCGGTGGCACTGATTGCGGGCAGGGAAAGGAAATCCGTGACCATGAGAAAACTCATTTGTGCACTTTTCTGCTTTTTGATCATAGGTTCGGGTTTAATTCCCCGTGAAACTCAAAATTTGAAAAGGACAAAGACCGTGGATAATGTTAAAACCGAAAGGAATTTGATACAAAGCATTAATTTCAGATCCACCAGCAAGGACTGGTCGGCCTTATGCACCTATTACGCGGATGGCCGGGTGGAAGGGGCGCATTTGAGCGGGAATCCGCCTTTTGTCCATCAGGACAAATCCACCATTTCAAAAGCGGCCGTGAACGAACTATGGCAGGCAGCAGTCATGGTTTGCCGGGAATCTTTTCCCAAAGCGCCTAAACCCAACTCCCAATGGACTGTCTATGAACAGATTGTCATCATTCGTCAAAATGATAATGTTCAAATCATGTGGCAGACAAGCCCTGAAAAGCAAGATCCGGGTTTGGAGGTTAAAAAGTTAGTCGAGGTGATCCTGAAATACCATATCGGAGGCTGGTAAGGAGAACCTCGATTTACCGGTGACCGGCACCTTTATCTACCACGTCGGTTAAACTTTCAATATTATCCCGAAGTATTTTTACTTGAGCGTTCAATTCCTCGGCTGTCGAGGCGGCTTCTTCCGAAGTGGCGGCATTTGCCTGGGTAGCAGTATCCACTTGTTTCATGGAAAGGCCTATTTGCTCGCTGGCTTGGGCTTGCTTTTCATTTGCACCGGCGATTTTAACGATCAATTCGTTCATCTTGTTTATCCCGGCACCGATTTTTTGAAAAGCTGCGGTTACGGAGTTGGCGATTTCCACGCCCAGATCAGCCCGGTGTGAAGCTTCTTGGATCAAGCCTACTGTGTTCTTGGCCGCCTCAGAACTGCGCCTCGCAAGATTTCTGACTTCCTCAGCCACGACCGCAAATCCTTTGCCTGACTCTCCCGCTCTGGCCGCTTCCACTGCCGCGTTCAATGCCAGCAAATTGGTTTGAAATGCAATTTCCTCAATGCTTTTGATGATTTTTTCCGTTTTGTCCGAAGCTTGCTTGATTTCAAGTACGGCGGCGGCCATTTTTTCAACCGCTTCCAAGCCATGACCGGCAACCACGCCGACTTCACCTGAAAATTTCCTGGTTTCCTCCGAACTGACGGCATTTTGCTTGGTCATGGACGCCATCCGTTCCAATCCACTGTTGGCTTCCTGTGCTGCCGAGGCTTGTTTGTTGGCACCGGCGGCCAAGGACTGGCTGGCAAAAGATATTTGTGCTGCCGCGTTTGCGGTTTGTTCCGCGCTTTCCGATAAATTCCTAACCACTTGGATGATTTTTCCAGTCAGGGAATTGGCGATGAACCACCACACCAGAACGGCCGCCAGCAATGATAGTAATGAGATGCTGATTAGAACTTTCCTGCTTCCGGAGACGAAGGTCAAAATGTTTTTTACTCCTTGATTGAGTTCGCCATCGTAAGCTGCGGCCACTAAAATCCAATCCCAGGGTTTGAAATAAGTGAAACGCGTTATTATTTTTCTTTTTTCTCCGCGGTTTGAAGTACTCTGAGTGTAGCTTTTCTCGCCAATTTCACCGGGGTTGAGGCGCATGGCAATATGGCAGATGTCTTGCAAATAATTTACTCCTTCGGAATCTTGCTCGTCCCAGCCGCTCTTGCCGTCATCCTGCTCGCGCCAGCCGATAATGTAGCGTCCTCGATCCTTGCCGGTTGCGTTTAAAACCAGGAGACGGCCGTTTTGGCCTACCCGGATTTTACGTAATTTTTTAGAAAGCGAGTCCTGATTGTCCTGCATTACGCCTACATAGAGCATGCCGATAATCCGGCCATCACTGTCCCGCAACGGATCGTAGGCGGCGATGTACCAACTATCTACCACAAAAGCCCGGCCCACAAAAGTTCGGCCCTGGAGCACAGCCTGCACCACCGGATTGGGGACGCCGTCGGGATTCACCGCGGGAATATAAGTGCCGATAGCCCGTGCGCCGTTTTGACCCTTCACATTGGTGCAAACCCGCAGCATATTTCCGGCTTCATCCATCCTTTGAAAAATGGTGTCAGTGGCATTGGTCATTTTTTTTACTTTATCCACCACCGGAGCCGGTTGGGACATATCTGAGATTTGCCCCAGCCATTGGCCGCCTACATGGAAAGCGGGAATCAGTTTTTTCACTTCGGATTGGGTAAATTGATTTTTGGCATTCCAGGCTACCATGGGCTGAACCAATTGAATCCTGCCTTGGCGCTCCAGTATATCTCGGGCGACTTTCAATGCCGTTTGCATATTTATTTCCGGAATTTCCTGCTGAGTTTGGCACATGTCCGCTGAACAGGTTACGATCGTATCCAGCTTGTTAATTTCCAAATTTTGACTTTGCAGGTCTGCTGAATGAGTAATATGGGAATTTTGCTGGAAAATAGTGATTACAATAATCAGCAACGGCACTAGGGTGAGGCTGATGCCGGCAGCAGAAGTTTGGCGCGCAGATCCAATCTTGTGAACAAAGTCCACAGATTCATGGTGGAAACTCCACTTATATGTATTTAACAGGCTTATTACCTTCTGTAGTCATCGTCGGCTGCTAATGCAATAACTTAATGTGTTTTTAAGCTTAAATGTAATAGGGCATAGCATTGTAAGAACAATGGCGCAGGCGAAAAAAGAAAACAAAAAAGGGGGTGCGGCTTTTGACCGCGCCCCCCTTTTTTCAGCTGCATACAGCCCCGGACTTGCGGGGTTTATTTTAATTGGTTTTTCCTGGCAGCTTCTTTCATGCGTTCGTTGGCGAAAATAGCAATTTCCACGCGGCGGTTTAGCTGCCGGTTTTCAGGCGTGTCGTTGGAGGCCACGGGCTGCGAGGCGCCGTAACCCATGGAGGAAACGCGGGTCGCCAGCACGTTCTCGCTCTTTAAAATATTGCTGACGGCCGTGGCACGGCGCTCGGACAAAGACTGGTTTTGCTCCTCTTTTCCGGTCGAATCCGTATGACCTTCAACGATGATGTTGGTATCCTTGTACTTGTTCAAGGTCACGGCCAGATTCTTGATATTGCCGACCGCGGCCGGTTGCACTATGGCTGAACCGCTGGCAAAGAGAATGCCGGAGTCGAACGTGATTTTAATGCCTTCACCCACGCGTTCCACGCGCGCACCTTTCAAGTCTTTCTGCAATTCCGCCGCTTGCTTGTCCATGTTCGCGCCGATCAACGCACCGGCCGTGCCCCCAACAGCCGCGCCCACCAAAGCACCTATGACACTGTGGTTGCCGAACTGGTTGCCGACAATGGCTCCGACCCCGGCGCCCAAAGCCGCGCCCGTACCGCCGTAAATGGTCGCGTTGTTCAAGGACGCGCAACCCGAAAGCGTCATGCTCAACACTAAAAGCAATGCCAACTGTTTGAAATGTTTCATGTCTTTTTCTCCTTAAAAATATGTGGCGCACCAAGGTGTGCCTGGGTCCGCCCGGCGCTCCCGATGCTTTCCGGACGCCAAAGCTTACCATGACCTCGGCAGAAGTTCAAGGTGATGCGGCTGAATTTTTAGCTCAATGGCTCCGGGGGCGAAATACGGGTTGTTATTGGCGGAATTGCCCGCAACTTAATACGCAGCAGATGTTTTTCGGCATAGACACACCTCTGATTAAATTTTATAATCATTATTTTGTGAGTAAATAATTTCAGGGAGAAATAATATGAGGAAGATCGTACTGGCAATTAACCTGGTTATTTTATCGATTATTCCGGCGCATTATCCGTATGCGTCTGATAACCGGTCGGAAATTATGACTTTGAATGGAATCATCATTGACCAAGCCTGCGCAGAGGAGCATAAAAGCGATATTTTGTCCTATATTAAAAATCATACAAAAGAGTGCGCGTTAAAGCCCGGGAACCAGGCACGCGGATATTCACTGATAACCCCGGACATGGAAGTTACACCGTTTGCACCTAAGAGCAATCCTAAAATTGTTGCTTATTTAAAGCAAACTAAAAACAAAATGCGTGTAACTGTCAAAGCCAGACTAATTAACGGGCAGTTGGTATTTATAACGATCACAAATATTATTACCCCGAAGATAAAGCCGAAAACGCAAACTGTGAAAAAATGATTTTTTGCATGTGCCCCCCCAACTTAAACTGGTGACCGTATTAATGGGGAACAGCAAAAATGAATTACAGGACCGGCGATAAAGCCGATCCTGTAATTCCACCATGCAATTATTCCAATTTTAATTCACTGGATTCGCTGAAAGGCATGGAGCTTTGCAGCCTCACGGATTCAACATTCGACTTAACCACCTTGCCGTTGATATCGGTAATAACCAGCTGGGCATAATATGTGCCGTCTGTTGCAGGCAATCCTCTGTCATCTTTGCCGTTCCATACAATCTGGCTGGGCGGCAAATCCTCTCCGCTAAGCAGGCGAACCATATCCCCGTTTTGATCTTTAAGGTTAAACTCCCAGCTTTGCACGGAATACTTGGCAGCCGCAATGATGGCAAAGGTTGTTGTTTTGTTTATGCCTGTCGGTGAAAATATTTTCGGCATTCCGCTGATTCTGACTTCGTATCCTCCAAATGAATATCCGGCTGAAACTTTATGCGTCATACCCAAAGCTTCCAAACTGAGGGAATAATCAATGGTTATATTCAGGTATTTACCGCCGACCCCTAAAGTCACCCGGGTTTCATCATCCAAACCGGCTCGCAAAAAAGCCAGGTCATCATATACGGCCAATTGTCCTCCCACGCACCATTTGATATTCTGGTTGCCGAATGATTTGCTGATATCCGCGTCGAGTAAGAGACTGTCATTGAAAAGTTTGCCGGCCATTCCCAAAGTAACTCCGCCGGAGTAAGTATCGCCAAGCACGGTTGGCGCCAGTGCGTTATTTACATACATTCCGATTTGAAATTCGGGAATGATTTCGTAAAGTCCGCCCGCATCCATGCCGATCCCCGTGCCTTTATGCCCGAATATATCTTCGTGAATGATTTTTAAATTTGCCCCCAGTGCCAAACGGGGCATTATATTCGCGGCATACGACAAATACAGCGCCCCTTGATATAAACTGTTGGAAATATTTACGGGCAGGTAATTTTCATCCCGGACATCAAATCCGGTCGAGGTCATTAAAACGGCCCCTAACCCCATGGTTCCAAAATTGGGCAGAGGCACAGCCAAACCGGCAAAATCGAACATGGTATTTTCAAACAGAACAATATGCTGCAGCCCTATTTGAACGGGATTTTGCATGGCAAGACCGGCGGGATTATAAAAGATTGCGGAAACATCATCGGCCAAACCGGTCATAGCCCCGCCCATGGCCGAAGCCCGGGCTCCGATTTCATAAGCAAGATATTCGCCCGGTAAGCCATAATCGCTTTCTTGGGCCTGGCTTGAAGTATTCATGCCGGCTAAATACATCAGCAGAATCATGAATAAGCAAATGTTCTTTTTAAACATTTTATTCACCTGCTTTCCGATTTTTTTCTATTCTTTAAAAACCCCGATTTTGAATCTGCATTTTTCTTGGCCATCCGCCTTAATCAGGCAAATGTATCCGCCGTTGGCCACGGTTACTCCGTTGCCGTTCTTGCCGAACCAAAGCACTGAATTAATCCCTTTATGCCCGCCTGCCGGATCGCCTTTGGCCAGGATTTCTTCCCAGACTAATTTTCCCGTCAGTGTAAACAAGGCTATTTTTACTTCCGCGTCCTTTTCCAAAAAATAATCTATGTGCGTTGCCTGGCCGCGCAGCGGATTGAAAGGATTCGGATAAACTCCGCCGTTTTGGGTCACTGTAACCAGCATGTTTAATAATCCGCTGATGCCGTCGGCTGTTGAAGCTTGAATACTATGTTTCAAATTGGACGCGCCGGCATAGAATGTCTTAAACGCAATGCCGTTGGCATCCGTCACACCTGTTTCCGGGGCCTCCAATCGGCTGTTGGTTAATTCCAGGTTTTGGATCTGCATGGTCACGGATTGGCCGATAACCGGATTATCATTCCGGTCCAGCACTTCCGTATAAATGCGGGCATCCTTATTGGCCTGGATTTGATAATAAGTTTCCGAGCCTTGGGAATATGAAATTACATCCGACCATAGAATGATTTTTGCAGGCGCGGAAGGTGAAACTTGGAGTTGGGGCGAGTAGCCGGGTTCCGGTTTGTCCGATCCGTCAACATTCCTGACTTTGATATATATCTTTTCCGCTTTGGTGTAGGTTTGATTGGGAATTTCCGCCACGCCATCATCCGTGATGCTGCTGCTGAGCCCCAAAGTTCCATTGGCCAAACCGGATAAGTCGCTTCGCATGGCCTCCATAATAAACGGTTGGGCAGTGGCGATGATTTCACCGGTTTGCGTATAATGCACTTCAATCCGGACCGTAAAGAGTTCCGGCGCGGCTGTCAGCGCGACATTGTTGCCCGGCGCCACGCCGTTCACAGTCACATAGAAATTTGTCTTATCATTTTCCACGATGTTGATCAGTGAATAGGATTCATCTCCGCCTTTCATTGAACTGTTCGTGAGATCATACGGTTTTAAATGGCGGTAACCCGTTGAACGCAACTGGCATTGAAACGAAGCACGGCCGCCCTGCAAACCCTTATTTAGAAAAGTGACAGGCTCAATACCCGGTTCGGACGCCTGACTGGAATCGTCTGAGCGTAATTCAATATCATGGGCAGGACTTTCGCTGCCAATAAAATTGCCGAACTTGTCCGCGGCTTTGACCAAGACCGTAAAATAGTTGCCTTTAAACTGGGCACGGCCGCTGTAATTTTGAACATTGCGTACCCACGGTTCGGTGGGAGTTACTCCGCTGTACCAGATTATGCCCGGTAAGCCGCTGCCTTCAACGGCAGTTTGGCCCGGGGTAATTATCTGGAGACCGTAAAACAATCCCGGCAAAACAGTCAAAGCCGGCGTGGTTCCGGATAAAATTCCGCTTTCACTTGCCGCGTCGCAACGGATGGCCGCTTTTCCTTGAGAATGAAATTGGAAATCATTGAATACGGCATATCCCTCGGCTGGATTAACCGCCGCATTAGGTACATTGGGCGCAAAGCGGTCGGATGACGACAAATGCACTTCGGTTGACTTTTGCTTGACCACATTGCCGAAAAGATCGCAGGAGTACACTTTGATTTGCACCGGATCTCCCGCCCGGGGTGAAACCGGATTGGTTCCGAAATTATTAAAAACCGCCGGATCCGCCTCGGGAGGCCGGCTTAAATAATCCGCCGTATAAATTCCGCCGGCACCGGAATCATCCGGCGACAACGCCATTCCATCCAAAAGCGGAATTAAGCGCGCATATCCGCCCGCGTTTACATGAAATCCCGCCGAAGTCCCGGCCAGGCCGTTGTAATCCGCTTTTATCGAAATATTAGACGCGGATTTTTTATAGGCATAAACCCAAGGTTTGCATTGCCCGTTGATCCATTTTGTTATTTCGATATTTCCGGCAATGTAGGGCCACATGCTCCTGCCGCCGATATCCGTATTAGTGGATAAGTTTACGGGATTGTTTTCAAAAGCCGCGGCGCCGTTTGCATCATCCATGGTGTTTTCATACTCATCCACCGCGGAAATAGTGACTGCAAAAGGTTGGCCGGCAGTGGCGCCATTGCTCAAAATCTGCGGATCAATCGTGAAATTGAATGCATGCATTTTTTTTGCATGTTTCATTTTAATCGCGCCCATTTCCGGGCCGCCTAGGGTGAAAGGGCCATAACCTTTTTCATGCGTAACCGTAAGCGTTTGCCGGGCTTCTTTTTGCGGGTTATACACATTAAATAAAGTAATCGCATTTCCACCGCTGGCAACATATTTTCCTGAATTGAGGGTTGCATTTTGCGGGAGCGCCAAATTGCCTAATTTGGCGGGATAAGGTTCGCCGTCGCTGCTGCTTATTTCAATTTTAGCGCCATTGGCATCCGCCCCGCCGGTCACCACGTTCCAATAGTCATCGCATAAATAAAATATTACTTCCGGGATCGGAGTTCCGGCGGTTTGGGTTATTAGCTCGCCTTGAATTGCATCCGCTTCGGCTTGCGGATTTAACCCGGGGTAAACTGTCATGCTGTCCATGACGATCAGCATTTTTTTGGGATCGCCTGCCGATACTTTGACCGGATTGGAAGGGAAGGCTTTATTGCCCACCATGGCATTTATATATTTGAGCTGGCTGTTGGTGTCGGCTCGGAACAATTTAATTTCACCCTGCCAGGTGCCCCCAGTGAAATTAATGTCGGCTTTTGGGCTGATGGTTTTCAAATGCCCCTCGTAGTCCTCGGAATATTTCAACTCTACCGGACCCGAAAAACTTTCGGCAATAGTATCTGCAGTGGCATAAGCCGTGATCTTAATTACCTTGGGTTCGCCGGCTTTCCAGTTTTGAAAATCCGTTCCGCCGCTGATGCGCGTGAAGGTAAAATGATCAAAAGAATAAACACTGATTTTCGGCGTCGTGAAATTAATGGAACTTGCATCAATTTCGAGATAATAATTGCCGCCGTCGGTGAATTTTGCATTAAATGTTTTTTCCCCATTGGTAAAACTGGTATTCCAGGGACAGGCATATCCGTTAATCTTCGTTTGCGGCGGATTATTGGAATCAACTTGAAAAGAAGCTGTGACATGGGTAATGCAATTCCAGTATGCATCGCAGGCATACGCTTTTACTTGAAACTCGGAATCCACTAAGGGAGAAAACGGAGTTCCGTCATAACCGGTATTTGCTCCTGAACCGTCGGCTCCGGGCCGGTAATTCATGCCCGGAACAAGGGCGATTACTTTGCTGAAATCTCCGGTTGCAATGTCAATTTCCGCACTTCCGCCTATTTTACCGGAATGATTTTCCGGCGTATCCGAGGCTACGGTTGATACAAATAGTTTGGCCTTGCCGGTCTGAATCGTAGTGGCGCGGAATATTTTAATATTTATATCTCTCGCGCCGCTGGTAAATCCTCCGGTCAGGTTCCAATTCGCGGTGGAAGTATAATTCTTGCTCCCGTTTTCAACGAAAATTACGCTTTCAATCGGATTGGCGTAGTCAAGTGCCGGGCAGGTGAAATAAACCGTGCTGTTAAAATCAGTCGCGGGATTATTGTAAATGTCTTCTGCCTGGATTTTGGTTTTATAATTGCCTCCGGCATCCTGTTGCGGAGTTGCTTGCAGGGAAAAATGATCCAAAAGTGCATTGCTCACTGTAAAGTCATGGGAAATTCCCGCAGTGCTGATACCGCCTCCGGAAGCTGTAATGATTTGCTGGTCGGTTGCCTTGGTCAGCAGCAAATTTAAATTAGCCGTACCTTCGGCGGCAATTACCTGCAAGGGTGTTGCATTGGCATCCGCGATATTCAGACTTAAATCAACGGTTCGATTGCCATCCGGCCCAGTCAATTTATTTCCGTAAAAATCGCAAACGTAAATGGCTGCGGAAATTTTCGATCCGGCTTTAATTGCATTAGGCTTTTCATTGGTCCGCCCCCAGATGTTGTCATGCAGTTCGCCCGGAGCATAGCTTTGCGGCAACAGGCTTACTACGTACCGGGAAGACAGGGCGGAATTCAAATTGACATCAAACGTATTGGAAGAATTGGTGATTGTATCTTTGACGGCTGAAATGGCAATTGAATTGCCTTTGCGATAAATCTTGAAATCACCTTTTGTCCAATTGCCGTCATTATCAAATTCGGAACCGGATATGGCATTAACTGAAAAAGAGGACTGGTCGAAAATAGTCCCTCCTGATTTTACCGCCAAGGATATAGTGCCGGTAATGGCGCCGGCGCTGTTAACCGTATTGCCCCAACTGTCATAGGCCGTAATTTTTAAACTTATATTCTGGCCGACCAACTGAGGATTGCTGATTTCTGAAAAAGCAAATTGATTTAAAACGGAGTGTTTGATCGGAACAGCCAATTGATTGTTAATCAAGGTACTGCCATTGGCCGCGAGAGTTTGATCACCGTCCATAACCCGCCTTAATTTGACGGTGAAAACAACTCCGGTCCCGGCAACTTGGGAAGCGGGCACAATTGAACCGCCCCAGCCGGGATCTTCCTCAAAGTTTAAAGCTGCGGTTGCGGAACTGTTGACGATGTTCCAATAGTCATCCGTTGCATACACTTTAACTTTGAATGATTCATTTGCGCTTTCAGTTCCTATTGTGCCTGAACGGCCGCTGCCGCCGGATGATGAGCCTGATAAAATTGTTTGGTCTTCGTGCACAATCAGCCATTTTGCCGGCGCGCCGGCTGCCACATTAAACGCAGCGGAAGTTCTGTTTGCGATTGTAATTGTTCCCGGATCGGGTGATAAATTCTGCACCAGCAATTTTATTCCGCTGCCGGCATATGTCAAAGTTACATCCACGTTTCCTATGCCTTCGGCAAAATTTATTGTGCCTAAATTGCCGGTATTTACTCCATTGACTCCTCCGCTAAGGGCGCTTATCTTAGCTGTTCCAGTGTAAGGAACAACATTTGCGCCGTCGGTGGTTTTCACGATTATGTTTTTTTTCTCACCGGCAATCCAGGAACTTGGTAATGTGAAATCCACTTTTGCCATGTATTTTATGGGAATAGTGACGGTTCCATCAGTGATGCCGGAAGTTTCACTCGCATGTGCATTAACCACCACATTCGAATTTGTTCCGGGGGAGAGCTTGAATTGAAAAGGGGAATATCCGCTGCCGGACGCGTTCCCAAAAGTTTGGTTTAATAATTGCGGATCAGGGCTAAAAACACCATTGCCGGCCGAGAGATCCACCATGGCATAAGATGTTTTGTATTGATTGTTTTCATCCACGCTTATAACCGTGGCTGAAAATGGCAGGCCGTGTATTTGTTCCTTTACAATTCCTGTTTTACCGCTGCCCGCTGTAAAAGTCTCGCCGGGTGCAATGATAACCAGATTCGTTGCAACCGCAGCATAACCCGGATTGGCGGACATCCCAAAAGCCGCGGCAAAGATTAACCCCAATATTGGCTGGAAAAGTTTGGAGCTGATTAGGGTGTTGCGCATTTGTATCATCCCTCTCTTTTCGAAATTCAGATTCTCTTTCAAACCCACGCGTGAACAACGAAACAGAACCGGATTTTTACCCGCGGCTGTTGGGGCATTTCATTTGCATCATCTCCTTCAATTATTTTATAATGCATTGGTGTGTTGTTCTGTTTCAGGCGGTTGTAAATAATTTATACGTTTTTTGTAAATGCGGTTTTAGGCGGCAATCTTCAACCTTAAGGGCAGATGCGTTATGACATTAAATGATGCTTTGGACTGGGATGGGAAGAATGAACAAGGAGTGCTTTGTGAAGGCGGCGTTTATGCCTGCCGGATTGAGACTGAAAATCAGCATTTTAGCGCTACCGTATTTTTGCTGCGCTGAGCTGTTTTATTGCTCGGGTTTTGGAATCGTTATTTATCTTTATACTCAATATATGGCGCTTCAATGCTGAGCTCGCTCGAATCCCGGGAGATAAATTGCGTTAAGTTCCAATACTGATAGGCATCTTCATAGAGCAGGGTGGATTTTTTCAGGCTTTCGGGATTGGAACGTTTGTTTTGGAGCGAGGTTTTATTTTGACTGATGATTTTACCATTGAGGGTAACCTGCCATTGATAGGTGAAGATCACCAGGTCGCGGTCCTTGGGGTCGTCCTGGCCTTGGATGGAAAGCGTGATCCGGGCCTTGTTGTCTATGCGCTGGTTGTTTTTATCGTAAAAGCAATACGTATAATCCTGTTGAGCCTCCACCGAAGGAGTGGCCTTGGTATAATCCAAACGCCGTGAAAGGGCGGGCAGATAATTTTCTTTGAAAGCGGGTTTGAGATAATTTTTCCCCCGCTTGACCTCGGTTTCCATAAAATATTTGTTCAAATAGTTTATGTCATAATGCAGCAGATGCTTGCCGACCGGGATTTTATTCAAGACCCGTCGCGTTTCCTGGTCCTTGGTTCCGTCCAAGGTCATGGTTTCTTTTTGATCAATGATGGTTTCTTGCGGATACCATCCAACCACCCAAACCTCCGTGCGTTTGAATTGAAAAATGCCGAAAGTCAGTGCCACGCCAAGCAGCAGGCAGGCTGCGCTGATCCAAAGCGGGGGCAGGGAGCTTTTTTTACGGGCATTTAGCGGCGGGCGCGGTTGTTGGTAGCGGCTGTCTACGACTTCATAGATTTCCACGGGCGCCTCGATGCCCTTGAGATAATATTGCCCGTGCAGCTTCCATATCAAATGAGCGGCGGCTTGGGATTGGAGCCAGCCCTTGGCACTGTCGAAGACAGGGTAAGTAAGGAAAATTTGTCCGCCGTCAGCCAGGCTTTCCACACGCGAGGCCCGGTTGACATGGCGGCCAAAAAGATCGAGCTGGGTCGTGTTTTCCACGGAGACTTGGCCCATATGCAGGCCGATGCGGACCAGGATATTTTCCAACTCCGGATGGGTTTCATTGAATTGGCGGATTTTTTCCTGAATTTTCAGGGCTTGGGCCACGGCCGTGGAAGGCTCGGAAAAGACGGCCATCACCGAATCGCCGATATATTTGATCACCAACCCCGCCCGGTCTTCTTCAATGGTGCTGACCAGGATTTCATCATGCAGCTTCCGCATGAGCTGGGAGTATTGCTCGCCCTTGTCTTCGGTTATCCGGGTAAAGCCTTTGATGTCCGTAAATAAAATAACCAGGACCGAAGTCTCTTTCAGTCGCCGGTATTGTTCGATGCTGATGAGTTCTTGGCTGGATAATTGAATGGGTGCGCTGTTGCCATTGAGGGGGTCCATGAAATGCCTCCTGAGTTTAGCTGAAAACAGGTATAAGTATAGTTGAAAATTTTCCCGAGACCTAGTTGAAATTTTGTTTTTTTACAACCTGGGTTGATAACCGGAGACTGCTTTCCGCTATTTGATAACGGCAAATTTGATTCTATCTTTTTTTTCTCCATCCACCCACAGCAGGGCGATGTAAATGCCGGCTGCTGATGCTTGGCAATCCCAGGTGACAATGGAATGTTCTTGCGGAGATGTTTCGGTCAATTGGACTATGCACTCGCCGGCTGAATTGAAAATTTGGATTTTCATGAGTTTTGACCAGGGTTGTGCGGAGATGAAACGTACAGCATGTTTGGCGGGATTGGGGTATGCGCACAACGAAGGGCCGTTGGCAGGCAAGGAATATGTGGGAGTAATGCCGGGTGTTGGTGTTGATGTGAGTGTTGGGGTAAAGGTCGCGGCCGGCTGCGGTTCAACGAAAACAGGGATTTCATTAACTGGGATGGCATTCGTTGAAACAATTGTTTCCGCCGGTAAGATGGGGTTGTTGCTTCCATCGAGGGATGCAATAATGAAAGCCATCTTCGATTCCTGAGTGGAAATAACGGAAGACATATCAATACTCGAATTTCCCGCATCGTTCCACAAAATAAAAATCGGCCGGCCATTGACGATAAATTTGTATATTCCCTCGCTTATTTTTTCAGCGGAACTAAAATTCCTTATTTTTGCAGACAAGATTTTGTAAGTATAATAAGCGGGCCTCTTGACGTCCCCGGCGGTTGTTTTCGCCGCCAAGGCCATGTGCGACCAAAAATCATCCGTGGTTTTTGTATATGCTTTGTGCCAGAAGGCTTTCTCAACTCCGTGGCCAAAAACAATAACAAATCTTTTCACAACCTGCGCCGCCTGCTGTTTCATTTCTTCTTCCGGACTTATGGGCAGCGACGGTGGCGAGCCGCTCCAATAGGGAATGCCGTATTCCCGGAAATCCACGCCACCCAATTCATTAATCCAGATAGGTTTGCCCGCAACTCCGTTTTTTGACATTTGGTTTTTCAGCCAGGTTATTCTTTGATCAATGGCTTGATAAGTGTAATACAGATGAAGATCGACCTTATCGAATAAGCAGTTGGTTAATGTATAATCCAGAAACGGATGGCTTTCCGGAAGGGCCGTGAGATCTCCCAAAGCGATTCCGGCGATTAAAACAACAGCTTCGGGATCCGCAGCTTTAATGGCGTTATATGCCCTTTGTTGCATCAGGGCATATTCTTCCTTTGTCCCGCTCCAAAACACATTGGGGGCGGCATAAATTTCATTTTCGATTTGCCAATATTTCACGCGATTTTTGTAAAGGGTGACGAGGTTTGTTATCGAAGCGGCGTATTGGTCCAGATCCGCCGGCAAAGAACTGGGAAGCGGATTTTTACTGTAAATGGTGAAAATAAATTCGGTTTGAGAATCAAAGCCGGCCAGTAAACCATTTATGACATCATAGTTGGGGTTGTCCAGAAATACGTCGTATCGCCCGATTTGGCAGCCCAAATCATTGCTGAAAGGAATTAAAACCGCATCCTCGACGAATGGCCAAGGCCATTCAACATGCGACAGGTGTATTCCCATGGATTTTTCATCGGCGTGGCAGAGATTCGCGCCGGCAATAAAAAAAACTGCCATGAAACTTAGTGGAATTAAATGCAAAAATCGGCGTTTCACAGTTCACTTCTCCGCGATGCTTTTTATAATTTTTCAAATAATTATATCATGAAATAGTATGTTTCGATTAACTGATTGATATTGACTAACAATATGATGTTGCCTATGCTTATGCGGGCGGGCGGTGATCCTTGGGTTTGCGCAAGGAAGGAGATACGGTAATGGGTGCTGAACCTAAAAAACAAATTTTCGAGAATTATCCGGCGTGGGTTGTTTTGGCGGCCAATGCACAGGCAATCTCGATTTATCTGCTGGGTGCAGTCATAATGGCACACCTCGGTATATGGGCTATGACCGCATATCTGGCAATGTGCCTGTTTTTGGAAGTTAAGCTTCTGGCCACTGGTTGTGTGCATTGTTATTACTTTGGCAAACTATGTTTTTCAGGGAAGGGCATTGTGAGTTCCTGGTTTTTTAAAAAAGGCGCCCCTGAGGTTTTGGCGAAACGGGTAGTAACTTGGAAAGAATTAGTGCCGGATATGCTTGTGGCGCTGCTTCCGGCCGGAGCGGCTGTTTTTTTGCTGATCCGGGATTTTCAATGGCTGGTACTCGGTTTGCTTATCGGGGTGCTGGTGCTGGCGTTTCCTGTCAGTGGTTTTATCCGGGGGACTCAAGCCTGCTGCCATTGCCGGCAACGCGAACTTGGCTGCCCGGCGGAAAAATTGTTCCGCCCCGAAGCCCGGCAAGGGCATAACTGAAAAAACTCCCTGCGGTCTCGTTGGAGTTATGAAGGGTAAGCTGCAATGAATAATCTTGTTTTTTTCCAAATACTTTGGTGGATACTCTTGGTCATTGCTTCGTTCATTTCTATACATAGCATTATTACTCCTCCTCCAAGAGACTGTGTCACAACTGTCTCAACGAGAGGAATGAGCATCATATAATATCCCCTCTCCCCGGCGTTAGCTGCGGGAGAGGGAGAGGGTGAGG
>JAGVPM010000032.1 GCA_020052235.1 Candidatus Goldiibacteriota bacterium | reverse complement strand
GTTCGATGACAAGTGCTGGTAGTTTGGTTTCATATCCGCTTATTCTATCGCGGAAGCTTCAAACAGTTAAGTGTTGCACTTCACTATTGAACTCGGGGCGCTTATACCGTCGAAATTCCGTACAATCCAGGGTGGGGAATTATTTCAACGGTCAAATCTGGCACCATCGCCCAAAACGGTTCGGCCAATGTATCATTTGCCGGACAAAAGGGAAGCATTTGGATTTCATTAGGTGGAATTGGATATATTTATTTGGATAACGAAATTCCCATGACGATAACATATGTAAATTCGGGTGAAATAAAATTTGTGGTGAATTTGGCACACACACCGGCTCTGCCAGCGCCCGGAACAGCAACATTAACTCAAGGATTTGATACGACACAATTGAGTAATAATCAATCCACGACATCGCGTTATCATAACTCGACAGGTGTGACTACAGCATATAATGGCTGTGTGATCAGTCTTACCAAAGCTGGCGCGTTTGGATTTACCTTATCGAGTGCCGCTTTTAATGTAGCACCGGATTGGTGGGTTCAAGCCACTTTTACGTGTCCTAATCCAAATGGAATGCACAAACGGAATGGTTGGCAGGATTATTGGGATTCGGACTATAATATATCGTTCACGCTTGATGGACATAATGTTCCTGCCGGAACTCCAATAAATTATGTTTGGACAGTTCCGTTATGGCCACAATCATTTCCTTATCCAGGATGGTCAGGGAGCAATAGCGGCCAATGGAAATATTTGGCAGGATGGTCAGGGAGCAATAGCGGCCAATGGAAATATTTGGCTGGTTTAACGCCAGGAGAAAATACAATAGGAAATCAATATTACAGTGCAAAGGTGGGCGATTCGTTCAATTATGGAATCTCCGGAAAACGTAATCCTGGGTATGGCACTGGCCGTAGCGACGATGGAAAATATCGTGTTCAAACAACTTTGGGCGAAGTAACAAAAGTTTCCGAAATCGCGTTTAGTTATTAATTTGCCCGCAAAGCGGGGAAGTTTAAATCCGAGGAGGAGTGAAATGCGAAAAATTTTGGCAATGGTTTTAGCAGGAGTAGTTCTAATGGGAATAAGCGGTTGTGGAAAAACTGGCGAAGTTGGCCCAATGGGTCCAAAAGGCGATACCGGAGCTACCGGTCCTAACGGCCCCGGTTATGCAAGCATTACTATCAATCCGGATAAGGACACTTTGATTTCTACAACCACTGGTAACTTAGGTAATCAACCGACGGTTAGTTTTGGATATGCGTCTGGAGCACCATATCGAGCGCTTATTCATTTCGACATGGCCGCTGCCGCAGCTAGTCTGCCAAGTGATGCAGTCTTGGTTGATGCAATTCTGACATTTACACCGAACGCAGGTTTTGCGGCGGGGAATTTTTTGTCATGCCATGTCTACCCGCTTACCAAAGAGTGGATTGAATCTGGAGCCACGTGGACCCAAGCAACCTCGACCATATCCTGGGGAACAGTCGGCAGTGATTTTGTAACAACATCTTCAATTGGGAGTTTTTTGGTTGATCCCACTACTGCCGCATCGATCACATGCAGCTTTGATGTTGGTTTTATCCAGGGTTGGCTTAAAGGCCAGGTCGATTACGGTTTCGTTGTTAAAAGTGATACCGAGAGTGGTGTGGATAGTTTTCTTAGCGTTTACAGCCGCGATGCGAGCTCTGCCGCGCAGCGTCCTTCGCTCCGTTTAATTTACGGACGCACAAGCGCCATGGGGATGTCAGCCACCAGTATTCGTGCGACGTATTGGGGAAAAAAGCAGGGGATTCAATAGTCATGGGTGCAAAGAATGCAAAAATAAAAAGTTTATCGAGCATGGGCTTGATAGCTTTGGTTTTGGTAGGTTTTACGGGTTTAGTCAATGCAGATGAAAATAAAGAAACACCTTTTCAAGTAGTTGTTGTAAATAGCATTAAAATGCCCAAGGCTGAAATTTTCGCGAATGTTCAATCTTGGTTTAGCGAGCAGAAAGGAAAAAGTTCGAAATCAAAATTTCAACAAATTATAATAAACGAAGAAAAAGAAGATTTCCAATCACTTGAAGTTCAAGATAAGGATGCTGGCTTATTTGTTGGGAATGGAAGGCGATTTTTCGATGTAGATCCGGTCTTTGGGTTAAGAACAGCCTTTATCTATAAAATTAGAATAGAGATTAAGAACAATAAATATAAAGTATCCATTACAGATGTTGTGAATGCAACTTCCATACCATTTACCGGCGGTCACACTCCGATTACAGCATACGGCGCTGATAAAACGGAAAAAGCCAGGTTAGAATTTGCCGAATGGATCAAGGATTTACAAAAGTATTTGGAAAAAAACGTTTCAAACTTTTGAGTGCTCATTTTATGTTTGTGCTTACAAATAAGGTTTTTTTTGGTTTGATGTTCCAAAACGGAATATCAAAAAGTTGGAATGTCAAAGCCAAGTAAAGAGGTAAACCATGGCAAAACGGCTGGACCTTTGGACTTTATGTTTAGGCTCGATTTTAAAGAATATTCTGACTTGATCCGCCAAAGTGGCGTATCAAGTTTGACCAGGAGGACAGAATAATGTTAAAGAAATCAAAAGTAACTGTAATTTCAGAAAACGAAATTGCAAAAATGATTCACGTCATCCGCGCAAAGCAGGTAATGCTTGACCGTGACCTGGCTGGTCTTTATGGCATAACCACAAGTAATTTTAATCGAGCGGTAAAAAGAAATCTCAAACGGTTTCCAAATCACTTTATGTTTAGCCTTGATTTTAAAGAGTTTTCAAGTTTGATGTGCCAAATTGGCATATCAAAGAATTTAGGTCGTGGTGGTACACGTAAATTACCATATGTGTTTACTGAATACGGTGTTGCCATGCTCTCGAGCGTCTTAAATTCAGATCATGCAATTGACATAAATATTCGAATTATCGAGGCGTTTATCAACAGTAAAAAAGTAATGTCAACAACTCAAAATGTTTCTCAAAAAATAGCTCAACTTGAGCATATTGTTTCGGGAACTACAAAACGGGTGGATGTTGCGTTTGATGCGATAAATTTTTTATTGGATGATCGCATCAAAGAAAGCAAAAATAAGAAAGGTGCCGTATGAAAAAACTTTTATTTTCCATAGCATTTTTAGCCTTGGCAACATCAGCCGCGGCCGTCGGCCAGGGCTTACAGATTTTTGTTGTTGACGGCACGTCACCCGCGCGGGATGTACGTGTACAAATAGGCGACCAGCGCCAGCGTACCAGTGCCACGGGGGAGGCGGTTTTTGCGTTAAAAAGTAACGGGAAGTACACGGTCGAGGGACCCAAGAGTAAGGCGGAAGGCAGAGTTTTTAAGGATGTTCAAACCGTACTTATCCTTCAATCTGAAAACATCAAACTCGGTGTAAACAAAGATAATCTTGGCGAGTATTACAATGATGGCGGCAGCTTTGATCTCACTTTAAGCTATGATTCGCCCCTGAATTATCCATTGCAAATTAAAGTTGTCAATGTCCCTGCGGATTGGAAAGTGAACATCGATCCGGTCACTATCAAACCGGACACCAAGGCAACTATAAAAATTATTGTTCCCAAGGGTTCAAAAATTGATTCCGAGGCAATTCAGTTTATAGGATTTTATGAGAAGCAACCCGTTGCCGCAACGGTCCCGATTAAATTAATGTATAAAGTGCAAGACCAGCAGACACAATCAAAAGCGTTATCGGTAGGCCCAAGCCTTGTAACGTACAACATCCAAACAACCCGTACGTATGATTCTTTTGGAACCATGATGGATACTGATTTTGATTTAATGGTCAGTAACGATTTCACTACCAACCTTTCGGGCCATGTACTGCTTCGGGCTACTCATGAGTGGGAGCCGCGAGACACGGTTGACAGTCTTGATCTTCGCCTTGCCAATCTTGTTTATCTCACCGGCCTTGTAAACATTACGCTTGGCAGATTGGATTTATCTTCGATTATCCAATCCGGCCAATATTTTGGATCGTACTTGACCCTTGGACAGAGACGTTTTGACGGGGTTTATTTATTTCTTCCGTTTACTTTGTTTGGAACCGCTGGTATTGAAGACTCGCAGTTTAAACTTCCGCCGGCAGCGTTATCCGCTGGTTTCTTCCCAAATTTTTTCAGTTTCTTTCCCAATGAAAAAAAATTTGATAACGGTTTTCTTTTTTTGGAGTTAAAGCTTCCCATTCCAATAGGCACCGATTTATTAATGTTTGCGCTTAATTATTCCATGACTACGGATTATGCCTATTTAAAATATTCGCCACTTTCCGGAAATCCTGCGCTTTCCACAAATCTTGATTACACGCTATCGCGTAATTATAAAATCTATGCGGAATTCGCGATCTGCAACATTAATGACGTTGCGGACACTACCGCGTTAATGACAGGCGCATCCGCAAAAAATCTCAATGCGTTTACCTGGGGATTTGTGGATGAACTTTGTTTTGAATATCAAATACCGCTGATTACATCTTCGGTAAACCCGCTTGTTGGAGGCAATGTTTTTTTTCCGGAAAAGGCGCAACAACAACAAGGTTCTTGGTTTGCCAAAGCGGTTAACCATTTTGACGGCCTTGAATTCACCATAGCCGCCACCAACTCGGTTGGTGATTTTACGTTTGCCCGGCCTAAACCCGATGCTTTTGATCCGAATCGAGTGTTCATTTTAAACGACCGCAGAACTGCTAATGAAGTAAAGAGTATTGGTAAAACGTTCACCAGTCCTGATTATAATACAATTTCTTTTCTTTTTACGGTAGGAACTCATTTTTGAGGTCAGGGACCCCATGGCTAAAGTCAGGGGCTTGCAAAAGCCCAAAACCTGACCAGCCTTAGCGCCACAGCTAGGCGCTACGTTAGGAACGAATACATAGGCACCCCGGAATGCCCTTCCCAGTTCCGGGCACTGCGGCAACCAGTTAAACAGGTTTAGCAGGGGTTAAGCCCGTGCTGTTTGCGCAAAACCGTTCCATAACATTGGCGAGGGAGCCGTAACCGGCTAAGATTTTTTTAGCAGAGTGGCTGGGTAACCAGCAAAAAAAAAGAGGTGGTTCGATGCAACAAGTTTTTGTTTTGGACAAATTGCGCAAGCCGTTAATGCCTTGCAGTCCTGCACGCGCAAGGCAAACGCTGAAAAAGGGCACGGCTGCGGTATTTTGCAAATACCCGTTCACGATTATTCTCAATAATCGCGAGGGAGGCGAAGTACAAAAAGTACAATTAAAAATCGATCCAGGAAGCAAAAAAACCGGCATAGCGTTGTGCGGCAAAGAAGCAAAATTTTCAGTTTTGTGGGCCGCAAATCTTGAACATCGCGGGTGGCAAATTAAAAAGAATTTGGACACACGCCGCGCTTTGCGACGTTCCCGCAGAAACAGGCATACCCGCTATCGCCAGCCGCGGTTCGATAACCGCACACGGCCGGAAGGCTGGCTGCCGCCATCACTGGTTTCGCGTGTGGACAACGTATTTAATTGGGCAAAAAGGTTAATGCATTTTTGCCCAGTGGCAGAAATCGATGTGGAGACGGTGCGGTTTGATATGCAGCTTATCGAAAATCCGGAAATCCAAGGCACGGAATACCAGCAGGGAACTTTAGCTGGTTACGAAGCGCGGGAATATTTGCTGGAAAAATTCAAACGCACTTGTGCCTATTGCGGCAAACAGAACGTGCCGCTGGAAATCGAGCACATTGTGCCACGGTCAAAAGGCGGATCGGATCGAATTAGCAACTTGGCTTTGGCATGCAATGCTTGCAATACAGCCAAAGGCAACAGAAGTATCGAGGAATTTTTAGGAAAAGACCCAGCAAAAATTAAGCGCATTTTAGCGCAGACAAAAGCACCATTAAAAGACGCCGCAGCGGTAAATGCCACGCGCTACGCGATTGGCAATGCCCTTAAACGCCTGGCATTGCCGGTCAATTTTTGGACAGGCGGAAGGACCAAAAAAAACCGTATCAGTCAAGGATACGCCAAAGACCATTGGATCGATGCAGCGTGTGTCGGCATGTCCGGCATTAGCGTTGTGATACGGCCAAACCATAGACCGTTGCAAATAAAAGCCACTGGCCGGGGAGCACGGCAAATGTGCAGCCCGGATAAATACGGATTTCCGCGAACTGGGGCAAAACAAGCAAAAAAAGTCAAAGGCTTCCAGACAGGCGACATGGTCAAAGCAGTTGTTACCAGCGGAAAAAAAATCGGCACGTATATCGGCCGAGTGGCCGTAAGAGCATCGGGGAGTTTTGCTATTCTTATTCCAGAGAAAAAAGTAGACGGTATTAGTTTCAAATATTTCAAACTAATTCAAAAAACACAAGGCTATGCCTTTGCGTAAATAATTTGCGCTTCCTCCCCATAGCTAAAGCAAGGGGTATCCGCGCAAGGGGGTTCGGTGAAAAATTATGCGGCGTTTCATTTTGGCGGCAACATTTTTTTTAGCAATTAATTCCGGGGCATACGGTAAAATGACGGACTATACGGACCCTGTTAACACCACAGATACCTATAATTCCATGCTGAAGGGTATGATTGATTCAATGGTTGTGAACAATTTTCAAAAAACGGAAAATAAATCTATTACCGCGCCACCCATATCCGCACATTTGCTGAACATGCCAACTGAAAAATACGCCACCAACAAATCTCGGTCAGTCAAAAAGCATCACCAAAGTAAAGAATCCGCAGAATTTATTTCGGAACCGGCCGAGTTGACAACCGTATCAAAAACATTTGAGTACAAAGGTTCTCAAATGTGGGGCGAGGCTACAGCTAAAATACGCACAGATTTGAATAGCTTTGAAGGCCACGTTACATGCTCGTTACTGATTACCATGTGGACTTTGAAAACTCCGGATGGAACAATTCTTGGCCAAGGGCGACTCAGAGAATCCCAAGCTTTCGATTTTTCGATTAAGGAGATATTTGCGCCGCCCTATGTTCTGGTTTTAAATGTTGTGTACATGGACATGCCGAATCAAATACTCGTAAAGATGGATAAAAAATGAAAAAATTACTTTGGCTGTTTTTAATAATTTGTTTGCCGGGGTTGATCGCCGGTAAGCCGCACAGTGAGGTCAAAGACTGGCTTGCCATCACGATCAGTCAAACGGATTTTAATAACACATTGCACAGCCAATTTCTTAAGGACCGAGTGCTGAAACTCGCTGCATTTGTGGCAAATTCAAGTTATTTTGCGCTTACCGGCGGTGTGCTTGATTTCAAAAAAAGAAAATATATTTATTTTTCCAAACCGCTAAGCATTCAAACGCGCTTGGAACAGTCTCACAAGCTAAAAAAACTTGGCCAAGCCCTTTTAAGAACTCGCGACGATGATTTTAAGGTTGCTGGAGGAGTATTGATTGATCTTTCAAATTCAATAGCGCAGGGTGACAAGGAGGCCTCAAAAAAATCGCTTTCTAAATTTAATGACTTTTGGCTTGCGTCTATTAAGCCGGAACCAATCCAAGGGAAAGATGCCGAACTTCTTCAAAAAATCAGCGATAGTATTGTCAGCGAGTTTAAATCGTTGTTTGGTGGCTTTACCGGCAATGTTCAAAATTCGGCGGTCGAGGCGTTGAATTTGCAATCGGTTATCGGTGGCTTGCATTGATTACTGTTTCAAATAATTATAGGAGGTAAGGAAATAATGCGTAAATGCGTATTACTTGGGCTTTTTATGGTGGGAATGGTAGTGGGATTTCAGGCTTTTTTTGTAACAAAAGCATGTGCTGAACTCGATTTGGGGATGGTTCAAAGTGGGGTGGATACCGCAGGAGACGTAAATAATCTCATCAATACCGGGAGTGGTGGTAGCGGTGGTGGTAGCAATCTCCAAAAGATAATCAAAACGGTCACGAAGTGGGCCACGGTAATTTTATTGGCGATTGTCTCAATATTAATTGGTATTAATGCCATGAAATTGGCAAATGGCCATCGTGAGGCCATGGGACAGTTGATTATGGGAATAATTGCCGCGGTCATTATAGGCTCCTTGCCCTGGCTAGTTCCGTTTCTTATAAATATTGGTCTAAAAGGGCAGTAAGTGGAGGCGTTCATGCGGAAATTAGTTTTATGTTTAATGGTTATCACAGCTTTTGCTTCGATGCCGCATATTGCATACACTGCCAGCGGGTCGTCTGATGGTGATCTGGTGGATACGGCCGCTGATACTGTCGGTAATTTTGGGCCCTATGGAGCAGTTATAGGTGGTGCTATGAAAATGATCAATGGCGCACTTAAAAAATCCGTCGTAACTCTTACCTCTTGGGTGCAACAACAATCACCGGCTTCAGCCGTCTCAAGGATGTTTTTATATATTCTTGAATATACGGGCAACGCGCTCGCCACGCTGAACAGTAATTTGTTTG
Organism: Candidatus Goldiibacteriota bacterium; assembly: GCA_020052235.1. Taxonomy (GTDB): domain Bacteria; phylum Oederibacteriota; class JAAXVQ01; order JAAXVQ01; family JAAXVQ01; genus JAAXVQ01. Next base: position 10,666 of record JAGVPM010000032.1, on the reverse strand, counting down.
GAAAAGCCTTCGGCCTACTAATGGTTTACATGGATTACACGCGGATGCCGCAGATCCAGTCTGAATTCAATAATCTTTATGGGTTAATCGCAAAGATTGCGTACACCTTAATTGCTTTATTTGTAATTGTTTCCCTTCTTTTGCATACCACAAAAGCTCTTTTTCAAGATAGTGGAGCAAAATTCGCATCAGCCGGGGGAGTGCTTGCGGTCAGTGTAGTTGTAAGCGTTGCTCTTATCAGTTCCACGCCTGTGATTTTTTCAAAAACCACGGGTTTAATGCAAACAATGTGTTTTGAAATAATGTTTCACAAAGTTAAAGGTGAAAATGTCGATTACTCGACTGCTATTAACTTATCCAATAGCGCACCAACTGATTTTTTTTCCAATACCGTCAATGAGGCTATCAGCAAACTAAAACTGACTGCCGGCAATGTAGTGGATAAGATGAAGATGACTTATGTCCAGCCGATGGAAGATAAGGTCAACGAGGCTATTGGTGATCCTTCGGATAAATTGAATACTTACATTCAAAACGAAATTCCAATATTACGTACGGCTGCGACAAACAGCGATGATCAAGTAAATCGTGAATTTACGGATAAGGCCAGAGTTATTGTTTTAAAAATATTTGTGTCCATTGCCAGCATTTCGATGTTGTTGACGCTGCTATGCTTGAAAGGTGTTCAGCTTCTTTCACTTTTTGTAATGCTTTTGATTGCACCGCTGGTGACCATGTTTTTGATTCTACCCCAAGGGTATAAACTCGTAATTAATTTTTGGAAAGAAATACTAGGCCTTTTATCCGCGCCGATTGTCTGGGCAATTATGATCAAAATTTATTTTTTAATAAAAGCCGCTTTGGGCGATTCGACAGCCGGCAGTATTGTCTCGGCCTCTGATTTTAGTTTAGAGTCGGACCAAAAACTTTTAATTTTATTCATGGAGTTGGCCATACTTGTATCCATGCTGTCTGTTACGGCCATTATTGGCAAGGTATTAATCGCATCTACCATTGCCAATGCCCAGGCTATGGCCGGTATGCTATCAGGTGTTCCAGCGGCCGTCGGTGGTTTAATTGGCGGCGCGGTAGGTGCGGGAACCGGAGCGGCGGCTTTTGGGGCGCTCATGCAAAAGCATGGTTCGTTTGGTAAGGCCATTATGGGTATGTCGTCGCATGGTGGAAAATATTTTGGAGCCAAAGCTCAGGATAACGCCGGCGGCTCCGGCAATTCAAATAGCAACAGAAATAATATTAATCAAATGGCATCAAGCTTTAAAAATAATATGCAGGCAGGATCCACACATGCACAAGCGAGGTCTGCGCATACACAGGCAGGATCCGCAAATGCAAGCCAACAAAGCAGGTCGATTTCAAGTACAGAGTACAACGGCCAAAATTTGCCGCAATATGGCGGCTATTGGGATAACTATCTAAAGAAACAACAACAAAACAAACCAACGGAGGCTTTGCCAAACACCGCCCAAAATGGTGCAGCCAAACCGATTGCAACGGATGCCAAAAATCAAGGGTCATCGGTAAATCGACCTTCGGCCGCAAAGACATCAAGCGGAGGAAAAATAAATGCTGCCTAAATTTAAGACCAAGCCTCTTTATATGGGCTATACCATTTCGCAATTTATCATCTTGAGCTTACTTCTATTGTTTACAATGTTTATTTTTGCGATTGTTTCCAGTGGTTTTGGTATTTTGCCCGCGCTGGGAGTTGCTGTTTTAATATTTGGCGGGCCTGCTTGTTTCTTTTTTATGGCGAACTACAGCATGAATATTTTGCTTGTTGAATGGTTCTATTTTCATTTTTTGAAGCCAAAAATTTATTTGCCGTAGCAACTCGGACAGGAGACCAATACTCATGCAACTTGGAATCGATGATTTTTTAAAAGCATCAAACAAACATGGACGAACAAAAGATTTGTTAAATGTTCGCGAAATTTGCGATGGTTATTTTATCCGTAAAGACGGTATGCCGGTTTTTGCCTGGAAAATTCGCGAAGGCATTAATCTTCTTAACAAGGAAAAAGAGTTCGTGGACGGTTTAATCCAAGATTATTCGAAATTATTCGAAAATCTTGGGGATGGGGAAGTTATTCAACTGATTACTTCAAGTCGTCCGTTGGACCCGGATAAGATTCTTGGCCATTATCGCGAGAGCGTAAAACTCAACGACCGGGTTTCCCAGGAATTGATCGTGCCGGCACAAATAAATTGGGTCAACAATCTTGCCAAATTCAGTACGACAGTTGATATTTCTCATTATGTCCTTTTTTCATTGTATAAAAAACCGCTCAAGCTTCGCCCTGAAGACCTTTTGGAAGCGTTGCGCCAAAAAAGCATTTCAATCGTAAGTTATTTACAAAATGCACAGCTTCATTTGTCGGCATTAAATGCCTACGAAATCAAAAATCTCATGGATCGCGAGATTAACCCGTTCCAGTCAAATTTATCGGACCAGGCCATGAATATGGCTGCGCCGGTGAATTCTGATGGGCAATCGGGCTTTTCATCTGTTACAGACGCACTTGCGCGTGATGCCATTGTCACCAAAAAAGACCTACTCGAACTCGGGGAAGGTTTCGTTCGCACTATGTATTTAAAAACCCTGCCTTTTGACAATTATGTCTGGAATGAACAAAATCAGAAACACGAGTATTCTTCCAATATTTTTGCCCCGGCAATTTTTTACAATTGCGGGTACTTTAGGATATCCGTTTTCGCTTACGGCATTGACCAAGAGACGGCCAAAGCGGATTTCAAAAGGCAAAATCGTGATTTTCAACAACTATCCGAGAATGATAAAACAGGATTTAAAAGGCAAGACAATGCAGAAACCGAAGTCGCGTTGGCCAGAACTAATAGCACGCTTATGCGGGCGGCCAACGGTTTATTACACTACAATAAATTTAATTTTATTGTCAGCTTGTATGCCGATTCATTGGATGAACTTAATGAGTCCACCAACCGGTTTAAAAGCATCTTCACGGATTTTCACTTAAAAGCTGGTTACTATGAACAAGACCGCCTTTTTTCTTCCTCTTTGCCATTTTGTTATGAAGTTGACCAGGACCGCGCCAGCGAGATATCGGCCGATGGCTTGGCCAACTCTTTTTCATTCTTGTCGGCCAAAACGGGAACATCAACCGGTTCCCTTGAAGGGTTCGATCAATTTCGGGAACCGGTGTTCTTTGATCCTTGGCTACGCAAAGGTGAAATCGAAAATGGTATTACTGTCAAATTCGGCATGCCGGGCTCAGGGAAAAGTTTTTCCGAGGAAAAAGAAATACTGCAAATGTACCCCCAAGATATCGTCTATTGTATTTTTCACAAATCTTCAAGCTACAATTATTCCAGCCACGTATTGGGCGCGCAGATTATTCGGTTTGGAGTAAGTGGCAAAACAAAAATTAACATCATGGAACCTGCGAATCCCGATGAGATTGCCTCGGGTAGTGCAAGCGTAGATACGATTTTTACGGTGCTGGGAGCTTTGGAAATAATGCTTTTTGACGGCGAGCGCATGGATATGCTTTGCAAATCCTTGCTTGAAGATGCTATTCGCATGACCTATGAGCGGAACAAAGGGAAAATACCATTGCTGGAAGATTTGGCTAAAATCCTTGAAAAAATGGCAGATGATCAAAAAGTCAAAGAACATGCACTAATTTTAAGAAATCTGCGGGTGAAACTTGGCCTGTTTATCGGCCGAGGCTCGTATGCGGAAATGATGAACCAACCCAGCAATGTAAAAATAAATTCCAAAAGAATTGTGGTGGATTTATCCGACCTGGGCAATGATACCATGCTTTTTAATCTCGCCATGTACTTGTGCGCAAAAATTGCTTACACGGTTAAGTATATTGCGGAAAGCCAAGGTATCACCCGCGCTTTAATAAAATTTGACGAGACCTGGGCATTTATCGCGTCGCCTTATGGCCAAACTCTGATCGCAAATCTTGCCAGAACGCAGCGGCATCTTAATGTTGCCGTCTATTTGTCCACCCAGTTTGTGAGCGATTTGGATGCAACGGAAACAGTCAAAGCTTTTTTACGGGCTGCGCAGAACAAAGTTATTTTTAAGCAGCCGCAAAAAGATCGCCAGCTACTTGCCGAAACCTTTCAGTTATCTGGAAAGGAACTGGATTTAATTTTTAGTATCAGCGGCAGTGTGGAATACAAACAGGCTTACATCATCACCGGCGAGCGCCGCGGCCTGGTTAACGTCATGACCAACCGTCATTTTTACTGGATTATTACTTCGGAGAACGACAAGGAAGTGCCTTTGCGAAAACAAATCACCGAAAGATATACAGATGAACACGGCAACATCGATTACGTGGCGGCCGTAAATGAGCTTGTCAGATTGGAGAAACGCTGATGGGAAACGATATTTTTACTTTTAAATTTTCAAATCCTTCCAAACCATCGGGAATTTTGGGGTATATCCCTTGGGTGTTGGTGGGTATTTTATCAATAACGGTTCTTGTCATGGGCTATTTGCTGGCCACTCAAAAGCCCATTCAACCCGCGGCCGCCTGGCAAGTCCCTAGGCTAGGCCAAGACGTAATTTATTCCGATATTGCCAACAAAGCTAATACGTTCATAACTAATCTTATGAGTTTTACCAGTTCGGGTTTTTCGGAAAATCTAAAAAACATTAAAGATGTTTGTACTCCGGAGTACATGGAGCCTTTGCGCTACGTCATTGAAGATCCGGGGCTTGCCGATCTTATTAGGAAAAAACAAATCACCGCTTCAACAGAAATTGACCCGCCGAAAATTTTAAAAATCGAAGAAGGCAAGGTTCATGTTTTCGTTAGTGGGAAAATAATCATGTCCAGTCCTATAACCAACCAGGAAAAAAACACCTGGTACTACAAAGCCACGCTTATTTTTGTGAGACATGATAATCATTATAAAATATCAAATGCAATTTGGAAAATTTACGATCCTGGGGCGCAACAATGAGTTCGAAGGATAAATTTATCGCTCAACGCCTGGTGGATATGACCCAAAAACTTTTTGCCAATGAAACATTAGCAGAGCAGGGATTTATAAAGGCAGAATCATATTTAAACGCCATTTTAATAAAAGATCCATCCAACATTGCCGCTTACCTTCTGGCGGCAAAAATTTTCCAATTCAAGATTGACCATAGTCATTCGCGCAAGGATAAAAATCGCATTATCGTTGATGCCATTCAAACTCTGCAACAGGCATTGACCTTGGATGCCAATAATCTGCAAATTAAGGTCTTGTTGGCTGAATTTAATTTTGCCTTACAGAATTATGATCTTGCTTTTCAATATGCCTCACAAGCCTTAAGTCTTGGGCCATCTGAACAAGCCCTTGTGATTAAGGCCGACTGCCTGGTGTATAAAAAAGATTTCCCCAATGCGCTTGGCCTCTATGTTGAGGCCGAAAAACAAGATCATTTGAACAATACTTTGTTGGCCAAAAAAGCCTACTGCTTGCTTCACTTGGGCAAATATAACGCGGCTTTGGAAGCAGCAGACGCTTCGCTTAAATATTCACCCACTTTCGCCTTTGCGAAAAGTTTGAAAAAAGAAATTACTGCTACGGCCAAAAAAAATAAGGTGAACCTCGCGGGAGTAAACTCATGAGCGAATCAGTTAAAACTCTTTTGCACATGGCGGAAAATGCTTATTACCGTGAATCAAAGTTCAACAAAGCTCTTGAATTTCTCACGGAGGCTATAAGCATTGAAGCCACCTCGGTTAGGGCATTTTTGCTAAAAGGCATGTGTGAAACACGCCTTTTGCAGTATCCCAAGGCCGTAAATTCTTTTAATACTGCTCTTAAACATGATCTAAATAATGTTGAAGCCTTACTTAACCTAGCATACATCAATATCCAGGTAGGTGATTATGAACAGGCCAAAGATTTTATTAAGCGTGCGCTCAATATTAAAAGTGTAAGTGAGGCTTTTGAGCTTTTAGGTGATATTGCACACATCAATAAATTATTCAAGGAAGCCATTGATTATTATGAACAGGCTATTCAATTGGCTCCGACCAACGATGGTTTGTACCACAAAAAAGGCATTTGTCATGGTGCGCTGCGTCAATTCAAAGATGCGATTCAGTGTTCCGAACTGGCATACGAACTGAATAATAAAAATATTGAAGCCAAAAACTTTGCCGATGAGATGAGCGATGATTACTTTTCCAAGGGCCGAGGTCTTTGGGCAGGGATTCTTTTAAAGATTCAAAAGCCATATTTACGGGAAAAACTAAGGGATGAAATGCAATTATTCGATGCAGTCAAACGCGCTCAGAAACTATCCGATGAATTAAGCTGGGACCCGGCCTTTAAAATCCGCACAAAAGCTTTTTTCGACACTAAATACAACGTGATGGTAAACGAAGCCCAGGAAAACAATCTCCCAATCTGTGTACTTCTTTTAGACATTGATAATATGAAAATTTTTAATGAAACCTATGGCCACAGAATAGTGAATCAAATGCTTGGGCATTCTGGCGATTTTATGAACCAGTTAATCACCGAAAAAGATTTGGCGGCACGATGGGGTGGGGACGAACTTATTATGGTTCTTCAAAACACTGATAAAAAAACCGCGAAATCTTTATATGATAAATTCCGCGCTCTCATAGACAATCTTAATGCGACTACTGCAAAAGATTTGGGGGTCAAAGGTGAGCATAAATTTTCATTTTCAATTGGATTGGCGTGCGCTCCCATGGATATGGAAAATATTGGCCAGTCATGGTCGGACCAACTTTTTGATAAAGCTGATCTAGCGGTAAAAATGGCTAAACTCAATGGAAAGGATCAACTGGTTACTTTTGACCTTTCCAAAAAGGCTGAGTGGCTGGCTAAACGTGCTAAAGCCGCAGCGGAAGATAAGGCAAAAGTGGCCAAAGGCGAGCGGCCAACATGAAAACCTTAATTCTCACTGAAAAATCTTCGGTCGGTATGGACTTTGTAAAGGCACTGGGCGGATTGTCAAAACAAGACGGTTTTTTGGAAAGCCAGGATTATATCGTAACCTGGGCGGTTGGACATTTGATCGAACCGTTTGAGCCGGAAGAATACGATCCCAAATGGACAAAATGGGCTCTGGAAACATTGCCTATTTTGCCCGCATCGTTCAAATACAAACCGTTGCCCGCAACAGCCAAACAATTCAAAATTATCAAGTCCCTTCTTGAACGTGTCGACATCGAAAAGATTGTCCTGGCCACAGACGCCGGCCGAGAAGGAGAGCTAATCGGTCGGCTCATTTTTCGTTCGGTTAAAATCTCTTGTACGCGGTTTTTTCGCTTTTGGAGCAGCCAGGCATTGACACCTGAAGTAATCAAAGACGCCTTGCGGGGCGCAAAACCCTTGGCGGAATTTGACCGGCTTTTTAAAGCCGGTCTGTCCCGCCAAATGTCGGACTGGCTTGTCGGTATGAACTTTTCACGCTTCGCCTCGCTGAAATTTAACGGCAATTTCAGCGTCGGCCGCGTCCAGACGGCCGTCCTAGGCCTTTTGGTGGACCGTCAGCGCGAAATTGATAAATTCATCCCTATACCATATTTCCTTTTGAAAGCTAAATTCAGGAATGATAAAGGCGAATGGCTGGGAGCCTGGTTTGCAGGGGACAAAACCAGGTTCGACCAGGAGGCGGCCGCCAAAGACATTGAACGACAAATTGTCGGCCAGAAGGGCACCATCGCCAATGTGACCAAAGAGGTCAAGGAAATTGCGCCGCCGTTGCTCTTTTCCTTGACCGACCTGCAACAGGAAGCCAATAAAAAATACGGCTTCTCCGCGCAAAAAACACTTGATATCGCCCAGGGGCTTTATGAAGATCGTAAATGTCTGTCTTATCCCCGCACGGATGCGCGAGTACTCGGGTCAAAAAGCGTCGAAATGCTCCGCAAAATATTCGACAGCCTGGCCCCGCACTACCCGGACGTTATGGCGGGGATCCAAAAAGAACTTTTGTCAGACTCCAATAAGCGCGTTTTCAATGACGCCAAGCTTACGGACCACCATGCGCTAATCACTTTGAAAGCCCTGCCGACAGACGCCAAGGACGATGAGCTCAAAATTTTTAACTTGGTTTTAAACCGCCTGGCGGCCGCGTTCCATCCGGATTTTATTTATGAACACACCGAAGTCATAACCGAGGTCATGGGGCAATCGTTCAAAACTATTGGTCGCGTTATTGTCAAGCCAGGCTGGAGAGCACTTCTAAAGGACGAGGACAAGGACGAAGAAAACGAGGGCGAAACCGGCCAACTACCGGACCTTTACAAGAATGATCCGGCCACGGTCATTCAGGCAACCGTCGAATCAAAAAAAACCACTCCGCCCCCGAGGTACACGGAGGCGTCATTGTTGAAGGACATGACCAATCCTGCGAAATACGTCGAGGAAGCGGAGCTTAAAACCATCCTCAAAGGCGACGTGGGCCTGGGAACCCAGGCCACGCGGGCGCAAATTATCGAGACAGTTATTAAACGCGAATACGTGGAACGGATCAAAAAGCAGCTTGTCCCTATGGCCAAGGGCTGTTTTTTGATCGATTCGCTCCGGCACCTTCAAGGGCTGGGCAACGTAACCTATCCTAAAATTACAGCCGCCTGGGAACTGGAACTTGAACGGATCGCCCAAGGGGCCGGGAAGGAGGCTCAATTCATGGCCGAAATTAAGTCCTTTGTCCAAAATTCCGTGGCCATGAATCAAAACGAAACCGTGGCCACGTTCAAAGCGGAACCCCTTGGCAAATGTCCCGCTTGCGGCGGGGAAGTCATAGAAGGCAAAAAAGGTTTTGGCTGTGCCAACTGGAAACCGGAAAACGGCGGGTGTAAATTTGTAATCTGGAAAACCATCGCGGAGAAAACGATCAATGCCGAGGCGGTTAAAAAACTTTTATCCGTCGGTAAGACCGATCTGATCCGGGGGTTCACGTCTAAGACCGAAAAGAAATTTGATGCAAAACTCCAACTGGCCAAGGAAAACGACCAGTACAAGGTTAATTTTGTCTTTGACCGGCCCGAGGCGGTCAAAGACATTCAATGCCCGCTTTGCGGCGCGAGTATCGTTGAATCTGATAAAGCGTTTTCTTGCACCGGGAAGGAAAAAGGCTGTTCATTTACAATCTGGAAAACCGTTGCTCACAAAAAGTTAAGTTCGGCCTTAATACGCGAATTAATTTCCAAAGGTTCAACCAGCAAGCAGATCTCCGGCTTTAAGTCCAAAGCCGGAAAACCTTTTGAAGCAAAATTGCGACTTCAAAATGGCAAGATCGAATTCGAATTCGGTCATACTAAATAAAAGGAGAAAAATCATGAGTAAAGATCTGAACAGATGGGTAGGGATCGGACGATTGGGCAAAGATCCAGAAATCAAGCAGCTAGGTTCTGATAAAAAAGTTTTGAATGTGAACATTGCAGTCAATGGATTTAAGGATGGAGATGTCGCTTGGGTGCCGGTTATTTTTTGGGATAAACTCGCAGAGATAGTCAGTAAGTATTGCGAAAAAGGTTCCAAAATTGCGGTTGAAGGACACCTTCTGTCAAGTTCTTGGGAAAAAGAAGGCGAAAAGCGTTTTTCGCTCAGCGTAGTAGCGGATAGTGTTCAATTTTTAAGCAAAAATAATAAAATTCAAACGGAAGATGAACCCATGCCGGAATCTGTTGAAGAGTCACAATAACTTATTGCCGGGGAAGTAAACAAATTATGACCGCCAGGACCGAACAGCTACAACTTAATATTTTCAAGTTCCTCCGGGCCCATCGCCTGAGTTCAAACTTACAGTTGAACCAGGCGTTTTGGCGGGGAAAAAATTTTCGCACCGTAGACTATTACATGCAAAAGCTAGCGGCCGGCGGTTTTGTTCGGCATGTGAAGCTGCCGGAACTCAAACCGTCCAATTACTATATGCTCGGCCGCGGAGGATTCAATATGCTGGCCGAGCATAAGCTTACCTACGAAGGCGAAACACTTTACCTGCCGGACAAGGGCAATGTCAATATCTCGGGCTTTTTTGTGAAGCGGCTTTTAATCGCCGACATACATATTTTTCTTATGCGGCATTACGGCGACAGCCTGGCCGCCTGGATGCCGGACTTCGAGTTCGAAGCCAAACGCAAAAATTACGGCATAAAGACAAATGATCAAAAAATCTTGGCCGCCGTGATTCCGGACGGCGTGATTCTTTTGTCGGACGCAGGAAACACCAAATACAAAATGCTTATTTTTAAATATCACCACTTCGAGGTCCAACGCGAAAAATTTTCCAAACGATTCCGCGATTTTGAACATACTTGGGCGGAATACCCGAAACTTATTATGGCCAATAATCCGGAAAAACTTAATAATCTCCGGACTTGGTATCTTGAGGACTTACGTAAGGCATACAGGTTCAATATCGCCGGCAAGGGGCTAAAACTAGCGGACGTGGCCAAGCAGTATTCTTTTGCAGACTTTCAAACGTTGCAATCTTCCGGCAAACTGCGTACCACAACCCTTGAGCCATGAACCGCGAACAATTATTTAAAAACATCACAGATTTACACCCCCAGATTCAACCACGAAGTGCAACACCCTGACGGAAAGCTTCCGCAGGAGTTAAGAACTTCAAGCATTTCATTGGCCGGTTATTCAGCCAACGTTC
>JAGVPM010000152.1 GCA_020052235.1 Candidatus Goldiibacteriota bacterium | reverse complement strand
CGGCGGTTTTTCATACCCCCGAATACAATCCTTTGGACCGTCCTGATATAACGCCCTTGCGCGTGCCGGTCATACTCCACATGCCTTCTTTGTATCCTTTTTCACCGAAAAACCGTGAATTGAATGATTTGGGGCTGCCGGTGGTTAAACGCGTTTTGGCGCAATACCAACGCGACTATACCTTGGTATCCAAATTTGATTTAAAACCGAAAGTTGAAAAAGCGTATTTAAAAGTAACCGGAAGCCGGATCGCGGATTCTCAGATTGAAACCATTTTGGATTCATTGACCAAGGCCTCGATCCGCGCCGCATTTATTGAGGAGGGGCGCCGGCCTGAATTGGAACGTTTTATGACCAAAGCGGCAAGCCAGGCGGATAGTCTGTGCGATTTGGTCCGCGAACTGCATGGGATTTCTCCGCAACGGCCTTTATTTACGCAAATCTCCCGCTATGATCATTTTAAAGATCCGGTGGGAACCATTAAAGCGTTCGTGCAGGCGTACCTCAGCCTGGTGCGCGAAAACGTTGCCCTGGAGGAACGCCCGCAGTTTGTTTACGGCGGTACCTTGGAGGAAGACGATCTGAGCGGCTTTGAGGAATTGGTTAAAATTTTCATGTATTTGGAAAATTTAAAGAGCATCATTTTGGATAATGTCCACGGATTATCGGCCGCCGACGTGGACGAGGTGTACCGGCAATTGCGGCGGGATATTTTTGTGCTGTTGTTGCCCGGCCATGATCCGGTGGCCAATGCCATTGAGATTAATGCCCTCCAAAGAACTTCGCGCGCCGTAATTCAAAAATCCATACGCGAAGGTTTTGGGCTGGCTGTGACCGAGGCCATGTGGAAAGGCGTGCCCGTGATCGGGGGCAACACCGGGGGCATCCGGCTGCAGATCGATCACGGTACCAACGGTTTTTTAGCCGGACAAATGGTGGACGGGGAATTGGAAGATTCGATCGAGGATACGGCTCAATTTATTCTTACCTATACCAAACACATGGATGTCGCCAAACGCATGGGCGAGATGGCCAAACGCAAGGTGGCCAAAGAATTTCTCATGCCGGTTAATCTTAATATTTTTTTAAAAAAAATGCATGACCATTTGGCCAAGCGCCATCACCGGGGTTTACTCGCCACGGAGGATAAACATAACCGGAAATCGGAATGATTTTCTTCGTTGCAATGTCTTGCCCGGCGTCTTATACTGATCCCGGTTTTTAAAAATACGAGGTGAGTTATGCGTAAACGAGCAGGAATGTTTTTTTTGAATTTAACTTTGGGCGTGTTGAGCCTAATGGCGGTTGCGGCGTGGGCGGATACGCCCACACCCACGGTTACTCCGGCAACCCCCATTCGGGTTGTCAGTTTGGACCATAACCGTTTTAATCCCCTGGCAGGAGAAAGTGTACGTATGGTCGGACTGCGCGCCGATCACGGTGCGGTGAGCGTCATGGTGTACAATCCGTCCGGAACATTGGTCCGGCGTGTGGCTGATCATGCGGATGCCGCCGTGATTGTGCCTGAATGGGACGGACGCAACGAACAGGGTGAAATGGTTGCTTCGGGGGTCTATCTGGTGGTGGCCACCGGCAATAAATTGCACAAACGGTTTCGCATCGCGGTATTGAAGTAAATCATTCCCAGACCGATTTCATTGAACCCACTTCCGGTATTTGAATTCAAGCAAAACGAGGTGACGGATGCAGCGTAATGTCGGATATCTCGATCGCGCGATCCGCCTGGGTGCGGCCATGGCCTGCGCGGCGGTCGCGTATAACCGCGAAGCCCGGGATGTCTGGTTTGGACTTGTTTTGGCCGTCGGCGTTGCGGCGCTTTTCACGGGATTATTCAGCTTTAGCCTGCTTTATGCCTGGCTGGGCATTTCCACCCGCGAGTCCAGGCCCGGAAAGGACCAGTGAAATGAAGTTTACCCCTTTAGCCATCCCGGACGTGGTGATCATCGCGCCGGATGTTTATTCGGATGACCGGGGTTTTTTCTTTGAAAGTTACCAGCGTGCGCGTTTTTCCGAACATGGTATTACGAATGAATTTGTTCAGGATAATCACAGCCGGTCCGCGCGGGGAGTGGTGCGGGGGTTGCATTTTCAACTCGAGCCGTTTGCCCAAGGAAAATTGGTGCGTGTCATTCAAGGCGCCATTTATGATGTGGCCGTGGATATCCGCCAAGAATCGGCCACCTTTGGGAAGTGGGTAGGAGAGCGGTTGGACACTCAAAACCGGCACATGCTGTACATCCCCCCGGGATTTGCCCATGGGTTTTGCGCTTTAGAGGACAACACGGAAATTTTGTATAAAGCCAGCCGGATTTATTCACCCGCGCGTGAACGGGGATTGGCGTGGGACGATCCGGACATAGGGATTAAATGGCCGGTTATCGAGGGCGGACCCAGCCTATCGGAAAAAGACCGTGCGTATCCGCGCCTGCGGGTTTGGGCGGCAAGCGGCGGGGATTGAATGGTAGGGAACGGTTTAAAACCGTTCCCTACGAACGGTTATACTTTGGTTTCAGTTGTTTCCAAGTCCGCTTTGGCGCGGTTAATCAAGTCCGGAACTTGTTGGGGAGTGACCTGGCTGTAAACTTTGTCATTAATGGTGACCACAGGCGCCAAGCCGCAAACGCCCAGGCAGCGGGTGCAATCCAGGGAGAAGAGGCCGTCTTTGGTGGTCTCGGCCAGGTCGACGCCCAATTCCGCACGAAAAGCATCGAGGATTTTATCCGCACCCTTCACAAAACACGCCGTGCCCAAACATACGGAAATGGAAAATTTTCCGCGGGGCTGCAGACGGAAGAAGTGATAAAAAGTGGCCACGCCGCTGACGAAAGAAGCCGGCACGTGCAGGCGCTGGGCCACTTCATCCATGTGCTCGCGGGTCAAATAGCCGAACTGCTGTTGCAGTTTGTGCAGCACGGCGATCAAATAACTTTCCGGATGTTCGCGGGTCAGGCAAACATCGATAAAATCGCAAATTTCCTTAGGTAATGTGTTTTTAGTTTCAGTTATCATTTGATCCCTCTGGGTGACCGGGGTGTATAGTGGGTGTGCAGCAGCTTGTGCGCTTTCTCACTTCCCGGGTGCTGAAAATATTCCCGATACAAATCCTGAACGAACGGGTTCTCGTGCGATTTGCGCACGTTTTTCGCTTCATCGATGTTATACAAAGCTCCGGCGCGCAGCTTTAAAATTTCCTCGTCCAAAACATAGCGCCCTTCGCTGGGATAGGGCTGGCCGCCGCCGCCGATACAGCCGCCGGGGCACGCCATGATCTCAATTAAATGGAACTGTTTCTCGCCCCGTTTAACTTTTTCCAAAATGGTTTTGGCATTGTTCAAACCATTGGCCACGGCCACATTAATGGTGGCATCGCCGATTTTAATGGATGCTTCCTTAAGGCCCGTCGTGGCGCGCACTTCGGTGAAATTCAATTCAGTCAGCGGTTTCCCGGTCAAGGCTTCGGCGGCAGTGCGCAGGGCGGCTTCCATCACGCCGCCGGTGGTTCCGAAAATATCCGCGGCACCGGAGGAAAATCCCAGCGGATTGTCAAAAGCGCCGGGGGTCAGGTGTTTGAAGTCAATGCCGTACGCTTTGATCATCCAAACCAATTCACGCGTGGTCAGCACGGCATCCGTGTAAGGATAGCCAGCGGGTGCGAAATGCTCGGGACGGCGGGATTCAAACTTTTTCGCCGTGCACGGCATGACGGACACTACATAGATGTTTTTGGGATCGAGTTTGTGTTTTTCCGCATAGTACGTTTTCAACAGTACTGAGAGCATGGTCATGGGGGACTTGCAGGTTGAAGTATTCGGAATAAATTCGGGATAAAAATGTTCCAGGAATTTAATCCAACCCGGAGAACAGGAAGTTATCAAGGGGAGATTTTCACCGGATTTTAAACGGGTGGCCAATTCGTGCGCTTCTTCCATAATGGTTAAATCAGCGCCGAAGTTGGTGTCGAAAACCACGTCAAATCCCAGGCGGCGCAAGGCGGTCACAGTACGGTTGGTTTCGGGGGTGCCGGCAGGCAAACCGAACCCTTCGCCGATGGCCGCGCGAATCGAGGGCGCAATGTGCACCACCACGTGTTTGTTGGGGTCGGACAAGGCCGCCCAAACATCGTCGGTGGAATCTTTTTCCAAAAAGGCGGCCGTGGGGCAGACATTGATGCACTGCCCGCAGTTGATGCAAACGGATTCCAGCATGGGGGAAACATGGGCCGGGGCCACCAGCGTGTTGAACCCGCGGTAGAGCTGGCTTAAATTGTGCACGCCCTGAACCTCCGAGCAAACCCGCACGCAGCGGCGGCAGAGGATGCATTTTTCCGAGTTGCGGATAACCGAGAAACTGGAATCTTCCACCTCGTAACGCTTGCGTTTGCCTTCAAAGAGGCGTTCGCGCACGCCCATGGAATAGGCCAGAGTCTGCAATTCGCATTGGCCGTCGCGGTCGCAGGTTTGGCATTCCATGGGGTGGTTGTCCAAAATCAATTCGACCAAGTCGCGGCGCGCTTGCCGGATTTCAGGCGAGTTGGTTTTTACGATCATACCCTCGGCAACTTTGGTTGCGCACGAAGCCTGATACGTCCGGGCTCCGGCGACTTCGACAATGCAAATCCGGCAGGCGCCTTCCAACGACAAGTTGGGAAGATAACATAAGCGCGGAATGTGAACACCGATGGTCTCGGCGGCCTGCATGAGGGTCGTTCCTTCCGGAACGGACACCTGCATGTCATCAATGGTTAAGTGAATGGTTTTCATAAGAATCCTTTAATAAAAAATTAATGTGTACGGGCGAACGGCGTTCGCCCTTGTACTTATTACAGTTTTTTCACCGCGTCAAACTTGCAAACCGTGAAACACTCGCCGCACTTGATGCAGCGTTCCTGGTCAATGACGTGGGGTTTGCGCGCCGTGCCGCTGATGCAGGGCACCGGGCAACGGCGGGCGCAGAGCGTGCAGCCGGTGCATTTTTCCTCGTCGATTTCGTAACGCACCAATTTGGGGCAGCGCTGCGTGGGGCAGTGTTTTTCCGTAATGTGTTCCAAAAATTCCGCGCGGAAATTTTTCAAAACCGAGAGCACGGGATTGGGGGCTGTTTGCCCCAGGCCGCAGAGGGACGTTTTCTGGATCAATTTGCCCAAGCGTTCCAATTTGGTGATGTCTTCCAGGCTGCCGTGGCCGTCGGTGATGCGGGTCAGGATTTCCAGCATGCGCAACGTGCCCTCGCGGCAGGGCACGCATTTGCCGCAGGATTCATCCTGGGTGAATTCCAGGAAAAATTTCGCCGTGGCCACCATACAGTCCGAGTCATCCAGGATGATCATCCCGCCTGACCCCATAATGGAACCGGCCTGAGTCAGGGAATCGTAATCCACGGGAGTATCGACGGCCGAAGCGGGAATGGTGCCGCCCGAGGGGCCGCCGGTTTGGATGCCTTTCAAACTGCGTCCCCCGGGGATACCGCCGCCGATGTCAAAAATGATCTCGCGCAGCGTTGTGCCCATGGGGACTTCCACTAAGCCGGTGTTGTTGATTTTCCCGGCCAGGGCGAACACTTTGGTGCCTTTGCTTTTTTCCGTCCCAATGCGCGCAAAAAAGTCCGCGCCATAAACCATAATGACCGGCACATTGGCCAGAGTTTCCACGTTATTGATGACCGTGGGGTGCCCCCACAAACCGCCCTGAGTCGGGTACGGAGGCCGGATGCGCGGTTGTCCACGTCGCCCTTCGATGGAGCGCATTAACGCTGTTTCTTCTCCGCACACGAACGCCCCGGCGCCCAGGCGGATTTCGATGTCGTAGTCAAAGCCCGAGCCTAAAATGTTTTTGCCCAAAAAGCCGGCCGCGCGCGCTTTGGCAATGGCCTTTTCACAGCGCTCAATGGCCAGCGGATATTCGGCGCGAATGTACATATAGCCTTGATGCGCACCCACGGCAAATGCCGCAATGGTCATGCCTTCAATTACGCTGAACGGATCGCCTTCCAGGGCGCTGCGGTCCATGAACGCTCCCGGATCGCCTTCGTCGGCATTGCAGACCGTGTATTTGATGGGGTCCGGGCTGGTGGTGGCGTCTTTCCATTTGCGTCCGGTGGGGTATCCGGCGCCGCCGCGCCCGCGCAGGCCTGATTTGAGAACTTCCTCAATGACGAAGTTCGGTTCGTTTTTCGCCAAGGCCTTGGCCAGGCCTTCGTAGCCGTGGTTGAAGATATATTCATCCATGTTTTCAGGGTCGATGATACCGCTGTTGCGCAGGGTCAAACGGGTTTGCTTGTTGAAAAAAGCCACATCGCCGTAGACTGAGAAAAAGCGTTCGGTCATGGAGTCGATTTGGGCGAACAACTCCGGGCAAGTTTTATTTTCCACAAAGTGCGCTTGAATGATTTGGTCCAATTCCGCTTCCGATGCAAAGTGATAAAGGGTTTTTTCGGGGAAAATCATCATGCCCACGCCCTGCTTGCCCTGAACCTTATTTGAAATATTCACATTGCCGCCGACAAAAACCCGCGTGGTTTCAGGATCCACGTGCTTGGCTTTGAGCCGTTCCACAAGAATATCTTCCCATTTTTTATCCTCGGCAAAACCGGGGGCATTGGAGGGGTACAAGGTCACGATGTGTGAATAATATTTGGTGGTTTTTTTATCGAGAATTAAATTAAGCACGGGCTTGCCGCCGAGAATGTGTTGTTCGAAAATTTGCTGGACTTTGGCGACAGTTACTTTCTCATATTTGAAAGGAAACTGCCCGGGAAAGAAAACCCCCACAATCGGTTCGCGGGAACAACGCCCCGTGCAGCCTGTTTGCTTCAAGCGGATATCCTGGCGCCCGGTGGCTTTAACTAATTTTTCGAATTCTTCCCGCACCAGGTCTGAACCCGCGGCTTTTTCACACGTGGCAGAACCGATTTGGATCACGATCTGGTTGCTTTTCAATTGCGATTGAAAATCTTTTTGGATGCGTTGGGCGATTTCTTCATAACGAGTCATTATTTGTTCCATGATGAGCTTCACCTTTTGGATGGTCCCGAACCGTTTATATTGGAGAACTTACGGGGGGATGCAGAATAAATTGTGACGAGCATACCATATTTTATTTTAAAAACAAGCGAAAATTTAAGCGAAATACAAAAATGTGTTTTTTGATGCGGCATGCTGGTTGCAAGCGTTAAAGGTTGCTTGGCAGGCGGCAATTTTTTCATTAAAATACAGTATCATTTAATCGCCCGGAGGATTGTTATGAAACCATCGCCCTTGCGCCGAAACATTAAAAAATCAGAGCAAGTTCAGCAGCGCCCCGCAGCGGCGCTGGCCAAGTCCAAGAACAGGAATTTTGTGGTGTCATTTGCCCGCACCAACAAGGGCGGGGGGCGGAAGTCGTGACTTGG
The DNA here is from genome assembly GCA_020052235.1 of Candidatus Goldiibacteriota bacterium. Classification (GTDB taxonomy): domain Bacteria; phylum Oederibacteriota; class JAAXVQ01; order JAAXVQ01; family JAAXVQ01; genus JAAXVQ01. Next base: position 9,501 of record JAGVPM010000152.1, on the reverse strand, counting down.
TTGTGAAGTATAGAATACGGCAATTCTATACTTGATTTGCGTATAGAATAGTCGTGTTTCTTGAAGGACGGCGGGGGTATTATCCGCATATGGGAATTGATATGGGTGCATCGTGGGGGCGCAATTTATTGCGCCCCCTGTAATTGAATGTGCCCCAAAACAAGCATGCGTCGAGCCTAGGCGGGTATTTGATAACCTCGGGTGTGATAAATCAGGGCGTGATGAATCACGCCCCTACGGTCGGACGTGCCATTATGGTTGGAGGTGTTTTTATGAATGATGCTGTTGTAGTTGCACTGATTGCTGTATTGGGAAGTATTATTGGCGCTGCGTTAACATTTTATTTTACTAAAAAGCATGAATTGTCCGTTCAATTACGAAATGAAAAGGTGAATCATTATAAAGTTCTTTTAAGCGCTCTTTCTGATTTAGCGACGGATGGCAGTGATAAGGAGAAAGCGAATATACGATTTGCATTAGCGACGAACACAATAGCGCTCGTTGCCCCGCAATATGTGATTGATGCACTTATGGCATTCCATAATGAAGTCAAATTTTCTAATCTAAAGAGAACCCCGGAAAAACACGATGAGTTACTTAACGAATTATTGCTCGCGGTACGAAAAGATATAGGGCTGGCGCAAGGTGATAACAAACGGAATTTGAATTTTCATTTAATTGGTTCTGCGCCGAGTGGAAAGGAAAGATGATTTTCGAAGAATAATTAGGCTTTTTTGTTGTGGAGAAATTACGCCTTGCTGGTTTCCTACCCGACCACCAATCCATAGCGCCGGATTTCGTCGGACAACACGCTGTAGCGGTCGTTGAAACCTTCGGCTGATAAAGGCAGCGGTTCAAGATGAGAGTCGATTTGCAGGGCGAGTTTTCGCAACAACGTCATTTCGTGAATAACATCGCGCCCGAACTGGGGCGAGATTACGGCCAGATCAATATCGCTGTCCGCCGTATGCCCGCCTTTGGCATGGGAACCGAACAGCACGACTTGGGATACATGGATGCCCTGCTGTTTGACCAGCACAATAAATGCATGTATTTTTTTTTGTTCGGTTTTATTCAAGCTTTTTTTCTTAGCCATTTTAAAAGTCCCTTTGTTCGTTCAAGTTGTTCGCCGGCGAATTTATGATTGGCCTTTTTAAAGAAATTCAATTTTATATCGTCATAGCGGGCGGCGATGTTAAACGTGTTTATTTCCACCAACCGGTCCCGAACCGATTCGTCCAGGGGAATATCTGTTTTTTCGGCCAAACGCACCAAATCATGAATAAAAGGGGGCGCTGTATTTTTCCTGGCGATAAAAACAGCTTTAAGCATTTTTTCGATACTTAAATGGCAAAAAAACAGAGCGTGACTATAGCGTTTATTCAGAAAAAGAATTTCGGCGGTTTTGAAATCGCGCTTTGAGGTCATGACCCAATATTTGATGGTTTCCTGTTTATCTTGCATGCGGTCATTTTAGCATAAGTTTAATGGTTTTCAAACGCTTTTGGCAGTAATTAAAAAGGCGGAGCCAAATGGCCCCGCCTTTTTGTTTTTCAGTGAAATTACGCCTTGCCCGAGCAGCCGAGCACGTTCTTGAGTTTGTTTTTCACCACGGCCTTGATCGCATCGCGGGCCGGGCCCAGGTATTTGCGCGGATCGAATTCTTCCGGCTTTTCCACGAAGACTTTGCGGATCGTGGCGGTCATGGCCAAACGCAAGTCCGTGTCGATGTTGATTTTGCAGACCGCCGAGCGGGCGGCCTGACGGAGCATTTCTTCCGGCACGCCTTTGGCGCCGGGGAGTTTGCCGCCGTACTTGTTGCATTCGTCGACCAAAGCCTGCGGCACCGACGAGGCGCCGTGCAGGACGATCGGGAATCCGGGGACCAGTTTGGAAATGGTATCCAAGCGCGCGAAGTCCAGCTTCGGGTCGCCTTTGAATTTAAACGCGCCGTGCGAGGTGCCGATGGCAATGGCCAGGGAATCCACACCCGTGGCTTCCACGAACTCCTTCACCTGGGCGGGATCCGTGTAGGTCGCGTCTTCGGCTTTCACGTTGACGGCGTCTTCCACACCGGCCAGTTTGCCTAATTCGGCTTCAACCGTCACGCCGCGCGCATGGGCGTATTCCACCACTTGCTTGGTGATCTTGATATTTTCCTGGAAAGGCTTGGCGGAGGCGTCGATCATGACCGACGAGAAACCGCCGTCGACACAGGATTTGCAGACTTCGAAATCTTCGCCGTGGTCCAGGTGCAGGACGATCGGAATATCCGTGGTCAACATGGCCGCTTCGACCAATTTGACCAGGTATTCGTGGCGCGCGTACTTGCGGGCACCGGCGGATACTTGAAGGATCAGGGGCGCGCGTTCTTCGTGACCGGCGTCCACAATGGCCTGCAGGATTTCCATGTTGTTGACGTTGAACGCGCCGATGGCGTAGCCGCCGTCGTACGCTTTCTTGAACAAGTCCTTCGTGTTGGCTAATTTACTCATAATTCACCTCGTTTAAAAGTCGCCCGGCCTCTAATGAGCGCCGGAAATTGGGAGTTATTATAGTCAAAGCGCGCGGGAAGGCAACTAAATTTTCATAAAAGTGCGAAATGGATGCCGGTGTAAATGAAAAGTATGGTTCCAATTATTTTTTCAACAGGCTGATTTTTTTCATCAAGTGTGAAAAAGTATTTTACATTTTATTCCCGTATGAGTATAAAGTACGAAGTGAGATATAACGAACGGTATATATAATATGAGGAGGAAGTGATCCATGCGCTTTGGGATCAAATATAGTGCGGGTATTTTATTGAGTTTGGCCATGGTGCAGGTTGCCTGGGGCGGCGTGGGTACTGCCGGCGGGCAGATTTTGCAGGAGAACTACGGAGCGCGGTCGGCGGCTCTGGCCGGTGCTTTTGGGGCGCAGAGCGGCGAGTTGGAATCCTTGGCATTTAATCCCGCCGGTTTGGCGGATTTGGAAAAAGTGGATATACAGTTCATGCATGTGGCGGGCATTGAAAGCATGATGACCGAGTGGTTTGCGGTCGCGGTTCCGGCCTCGGGCTTGGGTTCCTTGGCCGCTCAGGTGTTGTATCGCGGACAGCCGTCGGTTGACAACCAAGTGGCCGGTGAATCGGCAGTTGATTCGAAAGAATTGGTTTTGGGCATCAGTTTTGCCCGGCCGATTGTTGCCGGAATCAGCGCCGGGTTTAATGCGCAATTTTTAAGTTTGACCTTGGGTCCGGCCAATGCCTCGGCTCTGGCCTTTGATCTGGGTGCGCAATACGCTTTGAATGACAGCACCCGGTTCGGGCTGGCGGTACGGCACCTGGGGGATGAAGTGAAATATCATTCGGCCGGTGATGCTTTGCCCACGGTGGCAACAGCTTCGGCGCTTTGGATTCCCTATCAGGAAGGCACTCATTATTTAAGCACTGAATTGGACTTGGAACGTCAAATTTCGGAAAATAATTGGGTGACGCACGCGGGTCTGGAATATTGGTTCAAACGTTTACTGGCCTTGCGTTTGGGGTATGTGTATTCCGCTGCCCGTTCCATTGCCGGAGTGACTGCCGGAGTGGGATTTAAGTTCAAAGTCACGGCTGGGGTGGACATGAACCTGGATTATTCGCTCCAACCGCAAACCTGGGAAGAGTCGGATTTTGAGCTGATAAACCGTTTGAGTTTGGGTGTGACGTTTTAAATAAATGACGGGTGTTTTATCGCAGGATGAGCGCCCAAAAACCCAGCGTGGGAAAGAACGAAACGACCCCCAAGGCAAATGCTTCCCGCCAGAGTATTTTTTGAGTTTGCCATAACCCTAAGGTTAATAAAAAAAGTATATAGATAACCGTCAAAGTCGGCGCCAGCTCCCGCACCCAGAAACCGGGGAATCCGGGGTAGGTTTGGTTTAACAGCCCCAAAGAAACCGCCAAATCAGTGGGCCACAGCATGGGCCATAGGGGAACCAAAAGGGTAGGCAGCAAAACAGCCAGCAAAGACCGTAAGCGGAAATGCCTTCCCAGCGCACGCCCAAACACCCAAACCAAACCGCTGCCCAGCAGGCAACCCATAAAAAAAATCAAAGGCAATGCCAAGGCTTGAAAAATTCTATAGGCCGGATGAGGCCAGAGCGGCGGTTCGGTAAACGGGATGTTTAAAACATGGGCGGTAAGAGATGAAGCGGCAAACAGCAAGGATGTAACCAATAAAGCGGCGAAACCGGGTTTTAAATCCGGTGTTTTTGCCAGTTCTGAATAAAAATTTTGCGGCTGAGTCAGTACGTCCCAGGCGCGAAAAAATGCGTTTTGAGAAAACCGTTGAAAACGTGTCGGCATACAATTATCATACCAAACCGGCGTTGAGTTTCCAAGGATGGAAAAGATAAACGGAACTATGCTGTCGGTAAATCGGAGAATATTAATAATACGCCGGTATAGTCATACGCTTTTTAAACCATCGGGTCCGAAGCCCAACATTTTAATCCCTGCGCCTTCGCAGCGGAACGTAACACTCACGGCACTCTCGCCGTTCCGCGAGGGGCAAATTAATGAGGGCCTGACCCGATGGTTTAAAAAGCGTATGACTATACCTTTAATTTAAAAAGAATTCGCTGGTTTGCCGACAGCATAGTTCCGAAGATAAATAACATTAAACGTTTTTTGAATATTCAGAAGTGATATAATGGCCGTCAAAAATCATCCCGGAGGTGGAGCATGGCCGTAGGGCTGGATTCACTGAAACGTTTTTTTTCTCCTGAACATATGCGGTTTTTAGCGAGCAAGCGCATCAAACCCGCGTTGCAGATCGGGCTGAGCATCGGCGTGTTGTTTTGTGTTTTTGAATTTTTCGATTTCAATTCCATGTCGGAAAATAAAACCTTGGATTGGCGCTTTGTCTGGAAAGAAATTCAGGCGCCGGCGGCAAATGATCAAGTGCTGATCGTGGCCATTGACGACCAGTCCATGGACCGCTTAAAAGTTCGTTGGCCCTGGCCGCGCACCATGTACGCCAAGGCCATTGACCGGCTCTCGCAGGCCGGAGCCAAAGTGGTGGCATTCGACTTAGTGTTTTCCGAACCGAGCCAAAAAGAATTAACGGTCCAGGACCGTATCTTGGGGGACGCGATTTTACGTTCCAAAAGCTGGATTGTGCTGGCCAGCAAGTTTTTTGTGAAAGACATGCAAGTGGGGCAACAAATCGGATATATTTCCCCTATTCCCAACATTGATCCGAACAAGACCCATGTGGGCTATGTCAATTTGTGGCACGATAAAGACGGCATCATCCGCCATGCGGCCTTGATCCAGAAACATCTGAATAAACCATATCAGTCGTTTGCCCTGAAAATTCTGGCGCGTTACTACAACTTGGATTTTCCCTTGGTCACCGTGGGCGGAAATTGGGTGCATTTTGGATCGATTCCGATTCCAGTCGACGGCAACGCCAATTTGCTGATTAATTTCCGCGGCGGTCCCGGAAGTTTTAAGGTTATTTCTTTTGAAAACCTTTTGGATGATGAAGTGTTTCAAGGCATGCAGGCTGCCGGGATTTTTAAGGATAAAATTATTTTAATCGGCCCGACCTTTACCGAAGCCCAGGATAATCATCCCACTCCTTATTTTATGGACTATGGTGTAACTCCGGGGGTGGAAATTCACGCCAATGTCCTGGACACGGTCATTAACCAGAAATATTTTCACCGCTTGCCGGGGTTGATGCTGTATGGGTTGTTGCTGTTGCTGCCCTTGGTGACGGCGCTTATCAGCATCCATTTGAAACCTTTGCACGGCTTGGCTTTTTTTATCCTTTTTGCACTGTTGTATGTCGGAGCCGGGTTTGGCGTGTTTTTGCACGGGCGCTTAATCCTGCCGCTGGCCAACCCGGTGATAGCGCTGTTGGCAACCTATTTGATTGTTCTCATGTACCGGGTATTGTCTGAAGAACGCCGCAGCCGTCAGATTAAAGGCATGTTTTCGCGGTATGTTTCTCCTAAAGTAGTTGAAGAATTGATTAAAAATCCCTCGGCGGCCATGAAACTGGGCGGGAACAAGCAGGAAGTTACTATATTATTCTCCGACATTCGCGGGTTTACCAGCTTGTCCGAGCAATTGGCGCCTGAAGAAGTGGTGGAATTATTGAATGAATATTTTCAAGCCATGACGGACGTTATTTTTAAACACGACGGGACAGTGGATAAATTCATAGGCGATGCGATCATGGCTATTTTCGGCGCGCCGGTGGCGCATGGCGATGATCCCATGCGCGCAGTGCGGACCGCGGTGGCCATGCTGGAAGAGTTAAAGCTCTTGCGCGCCAAATGGGAAGCACGCGGCCGGCGTACTTTTGAGATCGGCGTGGGCATTAACACCGGGGAAGCGATTGTCGGAAACATGGGGTCGATTCAAGCCATGGGTTATACGGTGATCGGCGATGCGGTCAATTTGGCTTCGCGGCTGGAAAGCGCCAATAAGGAATTGGGCACTCACATTCTGATTTCAGAAAGCACCTACCGTCAGGTTGCCGCGCAGGTGGAAGCCAGAGAGATTCCCGGGATCAAGGTTAAAGGCAAGGCCAATGCTTTCAGTGTCTATGAAATATTAAATCTCAAATAACATTACAGCTTGGAAAATGATTGTCATTTCGAGCGCAGCGAGAAATCTAATTCATGCGTTTCTTTGAGATTTCTCGTCACTAAATCTCCTCGAAATGACAGAGTGCTTTAAAAACACAACTGAAGTTTAAAATAGCCGCCGTTTGGGTTGTCGAATGCCTATCAGGCAACGGTTGACAAAATTTTATTGCTGATGGATACTATTTCCACGGTTATCCATACTCGTAAAAGAGGTAAATCATGAGTTGGTCCGCGCGTTTTATTGGTTTTTTTACCTTCCTTATACTGACCGGCTGGTTGGGGTATGCACCAACCGGTTGGGCTTACACCCGCAGCCTGCTGGATACATCTTCCGAAACCGTTGAAAATTTGGATTCGAACTGGCTTACGGCCGAGGCCCAAACTCCGTTGTCAACAGACGCGGCTGTTCCATTGGCGCCGAAAAAATCCGGACTTTCGACAGGTGTGGCAGCAGGCTTGGCTATGGGGCCGGGCTTGTTGGTGCACGGTGTGGGGCATATGTATGCAGGCCGCCCCTTGACCGGTGTTGCTTTATTGCTGGCCGAAGCCGGCGGGCTGTACATGGCGTACCGCGGAGGCACGGACGTGTCTTCGGCCGTCGGTGCCATTGACGGCAGCACGTTCAGCAATTTTCATGGAGATTCCGGCCAGATTTCCCGCGGCCTCGGTTTGGCGGCCGGCGGATTGATGATTTTTTTAAGTTCATGGCTTTATGATGTTACCGGTTCGCCGATTGCAGTGGAACAATACAATCAGGAAATTAAAAAAAGTTCATTGGATGCGAATTCTCCGGTTGTGACCTCGAGAGTAACCCCGCAGGGATTTGAAGTTGCCATCGAAAGACATTTTTGATGCCTCCGGGAGTTTATTCATCCCGGAATAGTTTAGGAGGTGGAACACATATGAAGCGTAATTTGATTTTCATGGGTTTGTTGTTGGCGGGGTGTTTAAGCGCCGGGGCAAGTTGGGCGCGGGTTCAGATCACCGCCCTTGCGGTATCCCCCAAAATTTTGTTGGAAGCCTTTCGCTCGTCGCAAAATAATTTGAGCACCATTACTTGGATTGATTCCAACGTTCTGATGCTGGCCGTGACTTCGGATACAGCCACGGCGGGGCAAAATTTCACATTTAATATTGAAATTACCGACGGAGGAAACCAGGTGGCAAGCATAGGGCCTTTCCGCGTTTTGCCGCGTACCTTGGCCGCGGGCGGCAATGTGTATAATGCCAATGATGTCAAGGCGGATGGCTTGCAGATTATTTTTAATAAAAATTATTCACCCAGCGTGGATATCAACAACCTGGGCAATCCCATGCCCATGGGAAATTACCGCGTTATGCTGCGCCCGGCAGAACCAACCCCTGGTGATCCCTATACCATGAATTTGTCGCTGTTTACACCCTCGTCGGCTTTGAATCAGCCGCCGGTAACGATTTATCCGAAAGATGTTGAAGTGAATACCATGCTGCCGACATTTTCCTGGACGCCGGCCTCACACGCCGCTTGGTATCAAGTGTCGGTCGGCCCGGAGATTAACCCGGATGTGAACACCTATTGGAAGAGCGGCAATCTGAACGTAACGCAGGTGTTGTACGCTTCCTCGGCCCGTAACTTGGAAAACGGCAAGCGTTATTATTGGCAGGTGCAGGCGTTTGATGCGTTTGGCAAACCCGTGGGAGGCGTGGATGGGAAATCGCAACCGACCGCGTTCACGGTTATCAGTTCCAATCGTGTAAATACGATTGTTTCGCCGCTGGAAGCGGAAGCGGCGTTGAAGCCCGCCGTGCCCAATGCCGAGATTTTTTCGAAGCTGGCGGCCTACCAGCCTGTGGCCATTGAAACCAATTGCAGCGATGTGGCGGACTTGCTACGCCAATTGAAAGACGGTTCGGCCAAAATTATTTCAGCGCGTGTGGAATGAAGCACCCTGCCGTAGGCGGCCACAACGTGTTTTATTGGCCTTTGTAGGGGCGAACTTTATGTTCGCCCGGGGCGATCATTTTGATCGCCCATACATTAAGGAGGAATCGATCATGCTGAAACTTGCAGGGATAATGAGTGTGATGTTCGGTTTGGTGTTGGGTTGTGTGGGCTTGGCCGGAGCTGCTGATGCAGCGGTTGGAGCCGTCGGCGTTGGAACTCTGACCGTGAAGATCGGGCGCGTAGAAATCATGCGGAACGGCCAAACTCAATATGCACCGGCGGAAAAAGGATCATTGTTGTTTGAAGGGGATAGAATAAAAACCGGTGAATTGGCGCGCGCAGCCATTTTATTGGATGACGGCAGTTTGGTCCGCCTGAATGCCAACACCGAACTCGCGCTTAAGGATAAAAAACCGGGCAAGCAAAAGAGCAGGCTGCAATTGATGCTGGGGCATTTGTGGGCGAAAATTTCCAAACAGGAAAATCAGCTGGAAATTGAAACTCCCACGGCCGTGGCTGCCATTAAAGGCACTCAGTTGGAGTTGATGTTCGGACCCGACGGGCAGACGACCTTGATCGTGTGGGACGGATTGGTTAATTTAAACAATGCGTTGGGGCAAATTTTGGTGCATGCCGCGCAACAAGGCGTTGCGGGCAAGGGGCAGGCGCCGGTTTTAAAACCCATTGATTTAAAAACCTTGAATCAGTGGTTTGAAACCGTGGTTGAGGTTCCGGCGACCCAAACCCTGAAGACCACCGTGAAAGATAAGAATGGCAAAGAATACAATTTGGATTTGAAATACAATAAAAAATAGTAATTAGTTCTTGCTGAGGAAAGAGGCTTTTTAAAATTTTTAAATTCCTCTCCCCTTGGAGACTGTGTCGTAACGGTGAAATACAAGATTGCTTCGTCGCTATCGCTCCTCGCAATGACGTGTTTAAAGGGTTTT
>JAGVPM010000198.1 GCA_020052235.1 Candidatus Goldiibacteriota bacterium | reverse complement strand
GCCGTTAAGCCGCGGGGACAATCCCGGGGTTAGGGCTAAAAATCGCCGGGTGGAAATTACCCTGATGTTTTCGAAATAAAAAGATTTTTTCTTGCGGGGAAGTCGGGGCCAAGGGTATAATCCCACGTTTTCAAAGGATCATCGGCAATGTCAAAAGGTTTATGAAAAAAACGACTGATACGGTAAAAGAAAAAAGAGGAAATTAAAAATGAAAAATAGGATTTTACTCATCACTGGTGGTGTTTTGATATGTTTCAACATATTTCTTTTTTTACCCAAGATATTGTTTTTCGTTGGGAACGTGTTGAACTCTGCGAATTCACCTCAGGCAAGTATTAATTTTTATGAAAAAGCCAAAGCTTGTAAGCTCTTTAAGCAAGAAATTTTTTCGTTTAGAGAAACTGACTACTATACTCAACTAGGGATTGTGTTAATGGATATGAAACGATATCCAGAAGCTGAAGCTGCCCTAGATCGCGCCCTGCATTTGGATAATAACAATGAAATAGCACATGAGTATTTGGGGGTGTTGAGCGTCCTGTTTGGAAAATTTGACTTGGCGTTTATTTGTTTTAATAATGTGATCAGGATAAATCCCAACAGAGCAGGAGCTTACGGCAATCGAGGATTGACTTATAAAAAGTTGGGGGACACCTTAGATGCGGAAAAAGATTATATCAAAGCTTTAGAAATGGACCCGAACAGTCCAGAAATGATGTACAATTTGGCTCAGTTTTATGATGACATCGGGCAGGTTATGCCAGCAATAAAATATTATCAGCGATTATTAAAGGAAACAAAATTAACCAAACAAAATCAAGCAATGCTCGTGAATGCCGGGGCGTGCTTATTGCAGTTGCAAGCCAAAGACACTAAGGCACTTCCTAAATATAATTTTGTTGGAAAAGCCACATTCCCGCAAAATAAACCAGCTGATGTGGTTAAGGAAAAGAAAAAAACAGAAAGATAAGTCGTGTTCGAGTTTCCCAAGGGAGAGTGAACATGATTTTAAAACAGAAAGGATAATGGGTATGAAAAAAATATGGATCGTGTTTATGCTGGTGCTGGCGGCTATGGCTACAGCAGGAATTTGCCGGGCAGATTGGTTGCAGGATGGGACCGTGCTGAATATCAATAAGAACGGTTCATATGTTTATAGTCTGGCGTTTTTTAATGATATGCCATATGTAGGGTACAAAGATGAGATGGGGGGGATGACTCCAAAAATATATGTAATGCACCAGCAAGATGGGGCTTGGGTTCAGGATGGTAATAGTTTGAATGCATCTTCTGTTGGCTCCATAATCCGTTTGGCGGTTAATGATTTTCAACTGTATGCTGCGCTGAACGATGGAAATGTCAAACATTTGAACGGAACCAGTTGGGAACAAGATGGCGGAACTGAAACCATTAGTGCTCCGGCGCTCGCTGTCAGCAATAGTGTTTTGTATGCAGCTCGAATGTACGTTTTTGGTGGTTTTAAAATATTTGTTAAACATTTAGATGGCAGTAATTGGGTGCAGGATGGCGGGAATTTAGCTGTTGATACTTTGACGAACGGCTATTCTGCGGAAGCTATTGGAATGATAAATTTTAAAAACACGGTATATTCAGTTTGGTCTGAAAGCGGGGATGGTACGAGCAAAATTTATGTCAAACATCTAAGCGGCAATACTTGGGTACAGGATGGCGATCTTAATAGTACTGAGCATGGTTCTGTAATTCCTAAATTAACTGTGGTGAATGACGCGCTTTATATTGCTTGGGCCGACGGTGGCTGTGTTTATGTTTATCACCTGAGCGGCAGCACGTGGGTGCCTGATCAAGTGCTGGGGTCTGTGCCGATCGCACAACTAGGTATGTATGTAGTGGGCTTAATTAATGTCAATAATATGCTTTATGTGGCATTGCGCAATGGAAGCCATGATATTACACCTGTCTATCACTTGAGCAACAACACTTGGATATACGATGGAACTCCGGGAAGCGGATATACCGCATTTACCGCTTACGCCGGAAAAATTTATACCGCGGGGTTTGAAGGAACAACTGGAAATTCACAACTTTATATCAAGCATTGGGCGCCAGCCCCCACGCCGACCTCAACTCCAACGAGCATACCAACTCCTGCTCCAACTCCCGTCCCAACTTCCACGCCAGTTTCCAACAGTGCTTTTCTCAGCAACGCTCCTGCCAGCGGCGAGTTCAAGGGGGAAATTATCTCCCCCAACTATATCTATGCCGCGCCGAATCCAGTCCGTGGGAATTATGCCAATATTCACGTGTTTTGCAAACAACCTTCCGAAGTGACCATTAAAATCTTTACCTTGCTCAATCGCGAACTGAAAAGCGTGAAAAGAAGCTTTCAAATTGGCGATAACTTAGAGAAAATAAACATCGGAGATTTGGCCGATGGCGGATATTTTTTGTTGGTCAAAGCGCGCACGGACCAGGGTGTTGAGGAAAAGATAACCGCCAAGATTGCCATAACAAAATAAGTGGGGTTTAACCGTGAGGCGAAGCTTTATAAAAAAAATAATTGGGCTGGCGATGCTTGCCGGATTTATTTCGCTTTCAGCCTGGGGCAGCGGGACCACGG
>JAGVPM010000040.1 GCA_020052235.1 Candidatus Goldiibacteriota bacterium | reverse complement strand
TCGCTCCTCGCAATGACGTGTTTAAAGGGTTTTCGGTCATTGCGAGCGACCGAAGGGAGCGCGGCAATCCCGTTTTTGACGTTGTGACACAGTCTCTTGTGGGAGAGGATACAGGTGAGGGGATAAGCTCTTGCACATCAAGCTTTTACCCCCTCCCCTGCATCCCCTCCCACCAAATCCTGGGGAGGGGAATGTTTTTTATTTATATTGCTGCCTGTAATATTTCAAATACTCGCCTGACTTCAACGGCTGCCACCATGCAGTATGATCGCGGTACCACTCCACTGTATGCTGCAATGCCTGGGCAAAGGTCCATTGCGGTTTCCAACCCAGTGTCCGGGCCTTGGCCGTGCTCAACGCATACCGCCGGTCGTGCCCCAGCCGGTCGGCCACTTTCTTAATCAAGGTTTCCGGTTTGCCTAAAATTTTCAAAATTCCGTATGTGATCTCGCGGTTGGTGCGGGTGTTGCCGCCGCCGATATTGTAAATTCCGCCCAAGAGCCCCTTTTCCAAAACCGCATCCAGCCCCGAACAATTATCTGCCACGTAAATCCAATCGCGGGTGTTCATCCCGTCGCCGTATAAGGGCAAAGCCTTATTCTCCAAGGCATTGGTGGCAAACAGCGGGATCAATTTTTCCGGATATTGCCGCGGCCCGAAATTATTCGAGGACCGCGCGATCAGCACCGGCAACCCGTAGGTGTGCCGGTAAGCCAGCACCTGCAAATCCCCTCCGGCCTTGGACGCGGAATAGGGACTGGAAGGTTTGAGCGGATCAATTTCTTTAAAGGTTCCGCGCTCAATGGAACCATACACTTCATCCGTGGAAATCTGTAAAAACTTTTTAATTTTATGGGCCCGGACCGCTTCCAATAATATTTGCGTGCCCAGCACATCGGTTTTGGCAAAATCCTCTGGGGCCAGGATGGAGCGATCCACATGAGTTTCAGCCGCAAAATTTACGATCCCGTCAATGCGGTATTGCTTGACCGCGCGAATGACGGCCGCGCGGTCGCAGATGTCGCCTTTGACAAAACGGTAATTGGCGGACTTTTTCGCTTGGGCCAGATTCGCCGGATTGCCCGCGTAGGTCAGTTTGTCAAACACCACCACCAAATCGCGCGGATGGTTCCGCAAGCGCAAATCCGTGAAATGCGAACCAATGAACCCCGCCCCCCCAGTGATGAGTAAGCGCATGGTTATTTCCCCTGCCGCAAATCGCGCATGAGCAAGTTGGCCGCGAACCACGACTCGAGGGACTCACCGGCATCGGCCCAGGGACCTTTTAAAATTCCGTGTTTCATCCGGCCCTTGCGCAGGTACGCATTGTTGACATCCGTAATTTCCAATTCACCGCGCTTGGAGGGTTTTAAGGTCTTAATAATTTTAAACACATTGGGATCATAAAAATATGCCCCAATCACGGCATACGGCGAAGCCGGGTGCGTTGGTTTTTCATCAATGCGGACAATGCGCGTCCCTTTAAATACGGGCACGCCATAGGCTTTGGGATCGTGCATTTCCTTCAGCAGCACCATGCTGCCTTGCGCCTGTTTGCGGAACTGGTCCGCGTACGGCTTCATGGAATCCAGGATGATGTTATCTCCCAAGAACACGAGAATTTTTTGCCCTTCGGCAAATTCCTCAGCCAGGCCCAAAGCTTGCGCAATGCCGCCCTCGCCTTTTTGATACGTATATTGCAAACGGCGGATGCCAAACGAACGCCCGTCGCCTATAAGCCGCAAGAAATCACCGGCGTTGTTGCCACCCGTGACCAGCATGACTTCCTTGATTCCGGCTTCGGCCATTTTCTCCAGGGGATGAAAAATCATGGGGCGGTCAAACACGGGCAGCAAATGTTTGTTGGTGATATCCGTCAATGGTTTTAAACGCGTACCCAATCCGCCTGCCAGGATAACGCCTTTGATGTTTGCGGCCATAATGGCCCTCCCCAGTTACTTTCTGCCCACTCCGCGATACGTGAAACCCAATGCTTTCACTTTTACCGGATCGTAAATATTGCGTCCGTCTACAATAATGGGAGTACGCATTTCGGCTTTGACGCGCGCTAAGTCCATTTCCTTGAACTCGTTCCATTCGGTGAAAATCACCAGGCAATGCGCTCCCTCGGCGGCCGCATAGGCATTTTCCGCGAACTTAACCTCGGGGAGCAGGGCCTTGGCATGTTCCATGGCCGCGGGATCGTACGCGCGCACCCGGGCGCCGTTGGCCAGCAACAAGCGGATCACTTCCACGGCCACGGCTTCGCGCAAATCATCGGTGTTGGGTTTAAACGACAATCCCAACGCGGCGATTTGCTTGCCTTCCAGGGGGCCCAATACTTCCTTGATGCGGGCGATCATGGAGCGCTTCTGAAAATCATTGGCTTCCACCACGGCCTTCAACACTTTAAACTCATAGCCTTCTTTGTTGGCGATTTGAATCAACGCCATGACATCCTTGGGAAAGCATGAACCGCCGTAACCGGCCCCGGCGTTCAGAAACGAAGCACTGATGCGCGAGTCCAGCCCCATGCCGTGCGCCACTTTGGACACGTCGGCATTGACACGCTCGCACAGATTGGCGATTTCATTGATGAACGTTATTTTCGTGGCCAGAAAAGCATTGCTGGCGTATTTGATCATTTCCGCGGACCGCAAGTCGGTGATGATAATTTTGGCATCCAACGGTTTGTATAATTCGCTGACTTTTTCCGCTGCCAGCGGGTTTTCCGCGCCAATTAAAATCCGGTCCGGGTTCATGAAATCATATACAGCCGAACCTTCGCGCAAAAACTCGGGATTCGACACCACGTCGACCCGGTGAGCGCCATTGCAATGTTCTTCAATAATGCTGGTGACCAAATCTCCCATGCCCACGGGCACCGTGCTTTTGTCCACCACGATTTTAGGGCCGTTGAGGTATTGCCCCACGCCGGCCGCGACTTCCTTCACATAGGTCAAATCCGCTTCTCCGGTCGGGCTGGGCGGAGTGCCTACGGCAATAAAAATAAAATCCGAATTCTGAACGCCTTCCTTGAGGTCCGTGGTAAACCGCAAACGTTTTCCCACATGCCGGTCCACCAATTCCTTAACCCCGGGTTCAAAAATCGGCAGAATGCCCTTGCGCAAATTTTCCACCTTGGCGCGGTCAACATCCACGCCGATCACGTCATTGCCCAGGTCGGCAAAACAGGCACAACTGACCAAGCCCACATACCCGGTTCCGACCACACAGATCTTCATACCGCCTCCTTGAACCCCGCACACCATGAACTGGAATCGTAAAAAGATTGGGAATTATAACATCTTCACAAGCACTCGGCAAGCGCGGAAACCTATGCTGCCGGGCATGGGACACCAGCATTCTGTCATTTCGAGGAGCTTTTGCGACGAGAAATCTGATTCACTCGTTTCTTTCAGATTTCTCGCTTCGCTCGAAATGACAATCATTTTCCAAAATGTAGCTGTAGTGCTAATTCCCCATCGTCATGCCTGTCCCCGTGGCCCCCGGCACCCCGCCGATTTTTAACTGCGGAAAGGCTTTGGGATTAATGCTGAAGCCGATTTCATCCCGGCCGCCGGTATCGTCGAAATAATGCGAATAACCCACCTGCATTTCCCAGCAGTGCAGGTCGTGCGCCAGGCTGACGCTGATGTTGTTGATATGCTGCTCGGTGAAATTATATTGCAGTGACGATTGCAGGGAAAGCTGCGGGCTCAGTGTGACCATGGCGGAAAGCCCCGAATACACCATCTGCGGATGAATCCCGCCCTCGATGTAGGAGTAGGACGTATTCAACGACAGGTTCCAGCTCTTGCCGGACGTGGCGGTGGAAATATACCCGGTGGTGATTTTTTCCTTTACCCAATTGTATTGGCCCTGCCAGCTCAAATTAATTTTTTTGGCTAAAAACGTCCGTCCGTTGAGCGTGAACGGGTCCATGTGCGCGCGCCATTCGCCGTTAATATCCTTTCCCGTAAGCGGGTCCGGGGCCAGGCTCAAGAAATTATATGCCGTCGTGCTCTGCAAACTAAAATCACTGCCCATGAAATAATCCAACCCCAGCCCCAGGCTATTGCCCGTGACCCCGGCTTCCCTGATGTTCGGTTCATCCAAGTGGGCCAATTTCCGGCTGAAACTGTGCGTCAACCGGCTTTGCATCTGGTGCGTGGGATTGCTGCGCTGATAATCCACCCACTTGTTGGTCAAACTCACGCTGGTGGCATAGCTGGTATCCAAACGCGTCGGCGCTTCAACTTGGTCCGGCGCATACGTGTCCACCAGGGTTTCCTTCAAATACGCGCTCACGGGCAGCGACAGGGACCCCGAGAGGCTCGGCTGGGTTAAAATCCGGCGCGGTGCGGTGTAGGTTTGCGTCAACGCCGGGGTGATGTCAAACGCATCCCTGAACCGGTACGTAAAATCAGGAGCCAGCCGCTGGTAGTCGCGGCTCAAATTGGAATTCAAACTGAAATACACCGGGGGATTGCCGGGAATGACCACCACGGGAGACAACCCAAAACTCAATCCCGGCAGCTTGCGTTGGTCGGAATAATACCGGTTTAAATTGGGATCCAGCAATTCAGAGTCCTGCACCAAGGCGCCAAAATAATAGGCATCCATCCGGCGCGAGTATGACAGAAAGGATTTTTGCTGATAAGTATCCACGTTCATGGTGGAAAATTGTTCGCTGAAATAGCGGTAGCTGACATATTCCAGATTGGTCTGCAAAGAATCATGCGCGTCCAGGGCATGCGTGTGGTTGAGATTCACCGTGGTGTGTTCCTGACCGGTGGATTTGTCCCGGATGTAGTACGCGTGCATTTGTCCCTCGCCCTGGCCGAGGAAGTCGTATTTAAACCGCTGGTCCATGCCCGTGCCGAAGCCCTTTTTCTCCATAAGGTCCAGCAACAGCGAGCCATAATTGCCCTCGCTGAAAAAATAATTAAACTTGGTTTTCACATACACGCCCGCGGTGCTGTTGTACCCGGCGCGGATGGAAAAGGGCGGACGATGATCTTTGATGGAACGCCAGACCCAAGGAAAATAAAACAACGGCGTGGCGCCTATGTACAATACCGTATGATACGCCGTCAGCGATTCCCCTAAAATAATCTCGATCCGGCCGGCGGTCAGGTGGTAATGCGGGCGGCGGCAATTGCAGGTCGTAAAAAGCGGCTCGGCGATGGTAACGTTTTTTTCGCCCCGTTTCTCAACGCTCCTGCCTTGGTAATACCACGGGTTGGCGGCAAATAATATTCCCAGGGCATGGGCTGATTTGTTTTTTAAATCGTACTCCAATTGGGCGCAGCGGATTTCTTTCCCCGACTCGTTCAGGGTCACATGCCCCTGGGCGAGCACGGTCTGCGCTGCCAAATCGGCTTGGGCGGTATCGGCCGTCAGGGTAAGGTCGCCGTACCAGATCCGCACCCGGCCTTCGGCGGACATGGAGCCGGTTTCCTCATGGTAGGTTAGAACATCGGCCGTGACGATCACCTTATTTAACGCGGCGGCGGTGGTTCCTGCAGCGGCAGGCAAAGTTTCGGCCGCGGCCGGAAGTCCCCAGGCCGCCAGCAATCCCGCGCCAAAAATCAGGGCTCTTAAAAAAATCGGCGCACCGCCCAAAAGCGGCACGCCGTTTTGCTTAAAATTCATCACGTTTATAAACCCCTGAAAAAATCCCCCCTGTGCTCCGGGGCGGGTCAACTATACAATGGTCTGTTCGGTTTCGCGGTCAAAGAAATGCGACTTGCTCATGTCAAACACCAAGTCGATATCCTGATTGACTTCCAGCTGCTCGTACGAGTCCACGCGGGCAATAAACGGGCTCTTGCCCGTGGTCAGGTACAAATAGGCTTCGGCGCCCATGGGTTCCACCACTTCCACGGTGGCCGTGATGGTGTTGTCCGGCGAGGCATTGGATGCGTACACTTTGTCGTAAATATCCTCGGGACGGATGCCCAACAATAAATCCTTGCCTATGTAGGATTCGAGCGAGCCGACATGGTCCTCGTGAACCTTCACCGTGAAATTCTCTTCTGAAAAATACAGGGCGTCTTTTTTCTTTATCAAACTGCCTTCCATGAAGTTCATGGACGGCGAACCGATAAACCCGGCCACGAATTTATTGCTGGGTTGATCGTACAGGGTAATGGGATCGGCAATCTGCTGAATGTACCCGTCCTTCATGACCACGATGCGGTCGCCCATGGTCATGGCTTCCACCTGGTCGTGCGTAACATAGATCATGGTCGCCTGCAGGCGCGTGTGCAATTTGCTGATCTCGGCGCGCATTTGCACGCGCAGTTTGGCGTCCAGGTTCGACAATGGTTCGTCGAACAAAAACACCTTGGGTTTGCGCACAATGGCGCGCCCCACGGCCACGCGCTGGCGCTGCCCGCCCGAAAGCTGCTTGGGCTTGCGCTCCAACAGGTCGCGGATGCTCAAAATATCCGCCGCTTCCATCACGCGCTGCTTGATTTCATGCTGAGGGAACTTATTCAGTTTAAGTCCGAAGGCCATATTTTCATATACGCTCATATGCGGGTACAAAGCATAATTCTGGAACACCATCGCAATATCGCGATCCTTGGGCGGAACATCGTTGACCAATTTGTCCCCAATGTAAATTTCACCCTCGCTGATGTCTTCCAATCCCGCAATCAACCGCAACGTCGTGGATTTACCGCAGCCCGAAGGGCCCACCAAGACAATAAATTCCTTATCTTCGCAGGTTAAATTAATATCCTTGGCGGCAATGACTCCATTTGCAAAGCGTTTTACGATATTTTTTAATACGACGCGTGCCAACCTAACCCTCCCCTAACTAAGCGCTTTTGGCCGCATTAGTTATTTTGCTTATATTTGTTAAAATAACGAGAAATTTCCAGGGGATTTCTAAACTCGAAAAAATTGTTGTTTATTCTAACCGGCTTACCAACCCCTGTCAATCATTTATTTTCGGTTAATCGCCGCCGAACCTGAACGCAAGCTGCCCGGACTTGGGCCGGAGCCGTGCCGCCCAAGGATTTTTTCCTCTCTACGGAATTTTTCAAAGTAATGTCTTGCAGAATTCCTTTTTGAAAAGCCTGATGAAAACCCTGCCATTGGTCCTGCGTAAGTGCTTCGAGTCCCTGCCCTTGGCCTGCTGCAAACGTAACCGCGCGGCCTACGGCTTCGTGCGCTTCACGAAACGGAACGCCTTGGCGGACCAAATGGTCCGCGGCTTCAGTGGCCGTGGGATACCCTTGACCGCAGGCCGCCAGCATCCGCTCGCGGTGAAAGGTCAGCGTGTCCAGCATTGGTGGCAGCACCACGAACACAGCCAATAATGTGTCCGCTGCATCAAACACCGGTTCTTTGTCTTCCTGCAAGTCGCGATTATAGGTCAACGGCAAACCTTTCAACAAAGTCAGCATATTCACCAAGTGCCCGGTCAAACGCCCGGCTTTGCCGCGCAAGAGTTCGGCAATATCCGGATTGCGCTTTTGCGGCATGATGGAGGACCCGGTGGAAAATCCCTGGTCCATGGTTATAAATTTAAACTCACTGCTGGAGAACCACACCAACTCTTCAGCCAGCCGCGAAAGATGCACGCCGCACAAAGCCGCGGCCGCTAAAAATTCCACGCAAAAATCCCGGTCCCCGACCGTGTCCATGGAATTGGCCGTAACCTGCTTGAAGCCCAAGTATTTGGCCACCAAGGTGCGGTTAATGGGATGCGTGGTTCCCGCCAGCGCTGCTGCTCCCAAGGGTAATTCTTCCAAAGCGCCCTGCCGCAACGCCAGCAACCGCTTCTCATCGCGATGAAACGCCTCTAAGTGCGCCAGCAGCCAATGCGCCGCCAACACAGGCTGCGCCACCTGCACATGCGTATACCCCGGCATGATCCACTCGCCGTGTTTTTCCGCCAGCTTGAGCAATGAACGCTGCACGCGCCGCAGGCCCGCGATCAGTTCCTCAACCTCGTCCCGCAAATACAACTTCAAGTCCGTGACCACCTGGTCATTGCGCGAACGCGCAGTGTGCAGCTTGCCCGCCACCGACCCGATCAATTCCCGCAAGCGCCGCTCCACCAGCATATGCACGTCTTCATCGCGCGCATTGGTTTCCAGCTTGCCGCGTTCCCACTCGTCCAAAACTTTTTTCAACCCCTGCTGTAACGTCTTGGCTTCCGTGGATTTAATGATCTTCTGCTGCGCCAGCATCTCGGCATGCGCCTGGCTGCCCACAATGTCAAACGGCAGCAAACGGATGTCCACGGCCAACGACGAGGAGAACGCCTCAGCGCGCGGATCAGGCCCTTTAGTGAAACGCCCAGACCAGGCTTTAGAAGAGGCTACTTGATTTTTTTTATTTGGCTTAGCCATAGTTACTCCTGATTGTAATTTCCCCAGCTTGTTTTTATTGTGAGAAGACGTTTTTTAATTGTGCTTGACTGCCGTCTTCCAGGCAATGTCTGACAAAAACAGGCGCTTTATACTCCAAGTTGTTTGCGGCAAAGCGTCACGACCTCGGCCGCGGCTGCCAGATCGTTTTCCGCCGTCTTGCGGTTGATTTTATTTTTCCAGTCATAATCCCCGGCTTGGCGGTCTTCAAATAAACGCTGGATTTTTTTATAGGTATCGGGCGGAAATATTCCGGTTTTTACGAATTCACGATTGAAAGCACCTAATGTTTGGGCATCCTTGCGTGCCACAGCCAATTTTTCTTCGGCTTTTTCCAACATAAGGTTTAATTCAGGAGTCACAAAGCCACCCCGTCTTGGCGAATATTCCAAGCCAGCGGAAACCCCTGCATTTGCCGCCACTCCTGCTCCGAGTAATGCAACGCTGCAAACAGCACCTCATGCCGGTCCATCATGGCAACATCGGCATCCAAAATCATTTCCCGAATTTCGGGCGTACGCTCATCGACGACCACCAGCACATCGTAATCAGAACCTTCCGTGGCATTGCCGCGCGCCTGGGAACCAAAAAGGATAACTTGCTTGAGATGCGGGCCAAGGGCCTGTACCAGATAACTTTTATATTCAGTTGCCAAAGCCATTGCTTTTTCTGTCATAATTCCCCATAAACTCATGAATTTTTCGCCTGATTTAATTGTATTCTCACATATTGGCATTTGCAATAATTTGTTTGTCGTTAGGCCTAATTTATTATACCTTGTGTTTAAATTATTATACTTTAACGTTAAATTTCCACATAGCTAGTGTAATGTCTCTTAAATAGCTTTACATTTGTCATTGCGAGCAAAGCGAAGCAATCTCGCTTTTTCGGAGCGTTTAGAGTTTAAGCCAGATTGCTTCGTCGCAAAAACGCTTCTCGCAATGACAATCAAATGTAAAGAAGCGTTGGAGACACTACACTAGTTAAAAAGCAGTAACTATATCAAGTGATCGTCGGCACCGTTCCCCTCTGACAACTCATTTTCGTTTTGCCTTCTTTTTCGCAGCCAACTCAGCTTGCACTTTCATGGGCAAACCAAATAGGTTAATGAACCCTGTGGCATCGCTTTGACGGTAGACTTGATCCCGGCCAAACGTGGCTAACGCTTCGGCGAACAATGAATTCGCCGAACGGCGCCCAGCCACCGTGGCTTGGCCTTTATACAATTTCATGCGCACCTCGCCTGTGGCCGGCTGCATGACTTCGTTCATGAACGCGTCAATCCCTTCGCGCAAGGGCATGAACCACTGCCCGTTGTAAACCAAGTCCGCATATTTGAGCGCCAGTTGGCTGCGGTAGTGCATGGTCTCGCGGTCCAGCACCAAGCTGGCCAGCTCATGGATCGCCGCCACTAATATCGTGCCTGCCGGGGTTTCATATGCTCCGCGCGACTTCATGCCCACCAAGCGGTTCTCCACCAAATCCGTGCGCCCCACGCCGTGTATACCGGCGATTTTGTTCAAGCGTTGAATCAATGCCACCATGTCCATACGCGTGCCGTTCAAACTCACGGGTTTTCCGGCTTCAAAGCCAATGGTCACATACGCGGGTTTGTTCGGCGCTTTCTCCGGGTCCTGGGTCAGCATCCAAACCGCGGGTTTGGGTTCAGCCCACGGGTCTTCCAATTCCGCGCCTTCGTGGGAAATGTGCCACAAGTTGCGGTCGCGGGAATAAATTTTCTTCAAGCTTTGTGAAACCGGAACCTTATGTTCAGCCGCATATTCCAGCGCATCTTCGCGCGAACGAATGGTCCATTTGGGGTCGCGCCAGGGCGCGATCACGTTCAGATGCGGCGCCAAAGCTTTGTAAGTGAGCTCAAAACGCACTTGATCATTGCCTTTGCCCGTGCAGCCGTGTGAAACCGAATCCGCGCCTTCCTTGAGCGCCACTTTGACTTGATGCTTGGCAATCAAAGGCCGCGCAATGGACGTGCCCAATAAATATTTGTTTTCATACACCGCCCCTGACTTTAACATGGGCAGAATATATTCCTCGGCAAATTCCTTTTTCAAATCCAACACATAGCATTTGGAGGCACCGGTTTTTTTGGCCTTGGCGGGCAAGCCCTGCAATTCCTCTTCCTGCCCCACATCGGCTGCGCACGCAATCACCTCGCAGCCGTAATTTTCCTTCAACCACGGAATAATCACCGAGGTATCCAATCCTCCGGAATAAGCCAAAACCACTTTTTTAACTTCCATGATCTTTGTCCTTTCTATTAATCCCGATTTAGGGCAGCGCGATGAACGATGGAAAAAAACGCGCGGCCACGGTCCCCAGGGAAATTACCACTGCATACGGCAAGGCGTACGAGTATGCGTTCACTTCCGAATTCCCGCGAAGGCTGCGGTCCGGAAAAATGATCCGCACCATGCGTTTTAGCGTGTTTCGGAGTTCCCCTTTAATCAGCAGAAAAACCACAGCCAAGATCCCGCCGATGATCGCCGTATCCACTGCGGCATTGAGCGCAAACTTCCACCCCATAAACGCACCCACCGCGGCCATCAGTTTGATGTCCCCGGCTCCCATGCCTTCCATCCAAAATGCCGGAAAAAAAACCAAGCCGCCCACTACAAGTCCGGCCAGGGAAATCCCCAAGCCTGGCCAAGAATGAGCGGCGGTGTTAAACACAAACCCCAATGCCATGGCTGGAAACGTCAGCCAGTTGTAAACCTTTTGCTGCCTCAAATCCGTAAAACACGCGACAGCTAAAATCGAAATTAACACCACAAGTTTAACGTCCACTGAGCGCCTGCCTTAAAACAATCATTCGCCGCCGGTTTCCTGTTCGATTTGCGCGGCTTTATTTTCAAATAATGTGGCGATTTTTTTACCGAATATTTTTACTCCGGCAATGGCCACTAAGGCAATGAGGGCGACAATAATTATGTATTCGGTCATGCCCTGTGCGCGCTCGCTGGTTTTTGCTTTTTTAAATGCCTGCAACATGAGTTCACCTCCGTTTTTGCAGGGAACAGGCATGCCTGTTCCCTACGTGCGATAAAACACGATTTTTCCCGTTTCCGCGAGCGAATAAATTGACTGTACAACCGCAAGAACTATATAATACGCATATTCTTTTATCAACAAATTTCCAGGAGGCCCCCATGGCGCCGAAAAAAGCACTTCCACCGGTCCTGGTATTGCCGGTATTGATATTTGCCACCTCCTTGCTGTTTCAATTTATGATCACGGACTACCTTCTGACCCTGACCAACACCCGCTATCACAACGAACTCCGTCACCTCCAGACCCAAATTACTCAGGATCTGGCCGCACAATTGGCCCGGGCCCAAGCCTCCAATGACGATCTGGCGGCTTTGGCCGCTTTACGCAGCGCCCGCGCAAACCACCCGCAGATCGTGGACGCCATGATTTTTGACAACACAGGGAAAATTTCGTTGCATACGGATTCGGGATGGATGGGGAAAAAAACCGATGTACCCCAGGGACCCAGGCTCGCCGCTCCGGTAATCAAACATCATACGGACCATGGCCGCCGCATCTTCTCCATCCAAGTTCCCCTGCCGGACCGTGATGACAGCTACTTTCGGGCCAATTTCGACGAGGCGGGTTTTGTACAGGAAAGCCGGGCCATTTCCGTCCGTTTTTACATACTCATGCTGGCATCATCCTTGGCTATTGCTTTTCTGGCCTGGACGCGCTTGCGGCGGTATGACTGGGTGGATCCCCGGCAACACGCGGAAGGTGAATCCGAAGCTTCCCGGGGCGCAAATAAAAAAATCCGGCATTTCGCTGAATTGCTGCTTGGAGAAATGCCGCACGCGGCCCTGGCCGTTGACCGCGATAATAAAATCATCGGCGCCAACACTCTGGCCCTGGAATTGTTGAATTGCCGCAAGGAAGAATTGATCAACCTGCACGTATTCACCGCGCCCTTGCCTGCTTCTGTGACGGATTTTTACAATGCCAGCCTTAAAAAACCCGGCCAATTATCCGAGGCCAAACTGGCCCTTATTCCCAAGGCTCCAACCATGCTGGCGCGCGCGATTTTTTCCCCGGCCGGCGAATCCTGGGAATTGGCCCTGGTGACCCTGCAATGAGACGAATGGACCGTCGGCTGCGCGAAACCCGGGGGCAGGCGTTTGTTGAATTGGCCATGGTTGTTTTTTTATTTTACATGGTTATAACCGCCGTGATCCAATTCGTGCTGCTGGGATCCGCGCAAATCCGGTGCCAGGAAGCCGCTCGCCGGGCCGCGTGGCTGCGGAACATTTATCACAATTCCCCTGCCATCAATCACAATGGCGAAGAGGTAAAACAAATCCTGCCCTTGCAAAATGATCCCATAAAAATTTCCGGTTCCTTGGAAAAAGGCATGGCGTTCAAGGCCGACTATACCGTACCGTCCATTGGATTTTTCCATATTTTCAAACCCGAAGGATTTCCCATCTCCGCACAAAGCGCCGTGATTGCCGACAACCCCAAACCCGGGGTTGTTGGCCTGACCCAAATCACCACGTCTAAAGTACTCGGGATTATTCGAAGAATTCAAAACCACGATTAGTAGGGGCGTATTGCAATACGCCCCTACTACCACATTTACAATGCGACTGCCCCAGGCCGTAAAATTCGGATGCGCTTGCCTTGCACTCGGGCTACGGTGGAAGGAATTTTGACTGGACATGGACCGGAATCAACCACCAGGTGAACGAAAGCCAGCATGCGTGCATCCAAAGTTTGCGCTGTTATTGGCGCCGGTTCACCCGAACGATTCGCCGAGGTAGTGGCCAGCGCTCCACCTGCCAAGCGGATAACTTTCTGCATAAAGGCATTATCCGGCACGCGCAAAGCCAGCGTGCGTCCGCCGCGTGTGATCTTTCCCCACGAGGTTCCGGGTTTGGCCGGCAATACCAGCGTCAATCCGCCGGGCCAGTGTTGTTGCATAAGCGCTTGCGCTTTAGGCGTAACCCGCGCATACTTCGCAGCTTCGCGCGCATCCGCCAACAGCAGCACCAGCGGGTTCTCTTTGGCCCGCCCCTTGGCGCGATAAATCCAACGCACGGCATCCGTGGCCGGAATGGCCGAGAGCCCGTACACGGTATCGGTCGGCAGCACGGCCAAATGCCCGGCTTTCAATACGGCCGCAACTTTTTTGGCCGCAGCCTCCAGGCCGCGGTTATTCCGCAGCACCAAGGTTTCAGCGCACGCAGGCAATAAATATTTTGGAAGTTGATACACGTCCTGCATGCTTTGCACCAACACCGTGTGCATTCCAATGGCGGCCGCCGGTTCCAAATCCAAATGATACCGGTCCCCAACGGAGAGGCATTCGGCGGGGTCCACCCGCAAACGCCCGGCCATATCACGGTACAACTCAGAAGAAGGTTTAAAACAACGGCTCTCACTTAAGGTCATGATTTCATCGAAGCACTCGCCAATACCCAAGCACGCCAAGGTTTCCAACGTATTTGCGCGATGATTGTTGGTCACCACGGCCAGGCGAAAATCAGCCGAGAGTTCCAGCAACATTTTCCGCAGGCGCAGATCGGGTTTCAGCACCGCGCCCGGTTTCACGCAGCGCCCTTGCCGGGCGGCCCAAACCCGGTCGGAGATGCCCATTTCATTTAGGGTAAATAATTTGGAAGGCCGAACTTTTAAACGCGCGGCCAAGGTTTCATGGCAGGTACGGAATACAATCCGGGCTTGCGCCAGAGAAACACGTTTTCGCTCAGCGACCATTTGATAGATGGATTCTTCATACCGCTGATCCAAGACCGCGCTCCGGTAGAGCGTACCGTCCATATCAAAGATCAAGGCCCGCAGCGGAGGAAAAGGGGAATGTGAATTACATGGTTTCAATGTATTTGTCAATTCCGAGCTGGTCCAGTTTGGCGGCTTTCTTTTCCACGCCTTGAGCCAACTCGTCTTTAAACTTTTTCAAAGCCTGGGCAACGGCCTCATGCTTCAAGGCCAAAATTTGCGCGGCAAAAACCCCGGCATTGGTGGCTCCGGCTTTGCCCACGGCCATGGAAGCCACGGGAATCCCGGAGGGCATTTGCACCATGGAGAGGAGTGAATCCTGCCCGTTAAAATACAAAGTCGGCATGGGAATGCCAATCACCGGCAGCGTGGTTTCGGCGGCAATAACTCCGGGCAGATGCGCTGCCCCGCCCGCACCTGCGATAATGACTTCCACCCCTTTGTCCTTAAGCGACTTGACCCATTCCCGCACGCGGCCGGGTGAACGGTGCGCGGAGGCAATGGTCAGCTCATATCCCACGCCCAGATATTCCAAAATATTCGCTGTTTCCTGAATCACCGGAAGATCCGAATCACTTCCGATCACGATGCCCACCAAAGGTTGATTCGCCATAACGACCTCCAAAAAAATCATTAAATGCGGGCGAACACTTTGGTTCGCCCCTACGCCCGGCGCAGTGCGCGCGCGGCAATGTCGCGCCGGTAATGTATGCCTGCAAAATGAATTTTGGCCGCAGCCTCATAGGCCCGTTCCACGGCTTGGGCAATCGTGTCACCCTCGGCAATGACGCTCAGCACGCGGCCGCCGGCTGTGAGAAATTGGCCGTTTTTGAAAGTTGTGGCCGCATGCCACACCATGACGCCGGGAACCTGTTGGGCCGCTTCCAGCCCTGAGATCGCCTGCCCCTTGGCAAACGTTCCCGGGTAACCCCCAGCGGCCATGACCACGCAAACCGCGGCCTGCGTTTTCCACCAAATACGGTCTTCATCCAATTGCCCGGCAATGCAATCGAGGGCAATTTCCACCAAGTCCGTTTCCAACAACGGCAGAATCACCTGGGTTTCGGGATCTCCGAAACGGCAATTGTACTCAATGACTTTTGGCCCCTGCGCGGTGATCATCAGGCCCGCATACAAAATTCCCCGGTACGGCATGCCTTCGGCAGCCATGCCCAGAATGGTGGGTTCCAAAATTTCACGCTGAATTTGTTCCAACAATTCATCGGTTACCACGGGAGTCGGCGCGTACGCGCCCATGCCCCCGGTGTTGGGTCCCTGGTCGGCGTCGAACACACGCTTATGGTCTTGCGCGGCCACCATGGGCACCACGGTTTTGCCGTCGGCAAAAGCCAGCACGCTGGCTTCTTCCCCCACCAGGCATTCTTCGATCACCAATTGCTCACCGGCTGCGCCAAATACACGCTCCAGTAAAATCTGCCGGATGGCTTCCAATGCCTGCTCGCGCGTCACGGCCACGGTTACGCCCTTGCCCGCCGCCAAACCGTCGGCTTTGATCACCACGGGAATGCCGAATTCCTGAACCGCGGCTTCAGCCTCAGCCTGAGTGCGGCAAACGCGATACTTGGCCGTGGGAATATTGTGCCGCTGCATGAAATCCTTGGCAAAGGTCTTACTGCCTTCCAATTGCGCCGCGGCTTGCGAAGGACCAAACGCCGGAATGCCTTGAGCCTGCAGACGATCCACCAAACCCAAGGTCAACGGCATTTCAGGGCCCACAATCACCAAGTCCGCTTTTTCCGCTTTGGCCAGTTTGACCAAGCCCTCCACGTCATCTGCGGCTACGGGCACGCAGCGTGCCAGGCCCGCCATGCCGGCGTTTCCCGGAGCCACTAAAACCTCAGTCACTTTAGGCGAACGCTTGACGGCCCAAGCCAGGCCGAATTCCCGGCCGCCGCTGCCGATGATTAAAACTTTCATTCCCTCATCTCCTGTTGCGATTCTTTCCAAACCACAAATTCGCGAATTTTGCTCTCATCGTACTCCGTTAAACCCACAAACTGACCCACGGCCACAAATAATTTTTTATCTTTCCCCAGCGTCCGGATGATATTGATTCTTGCATTCAAAATCGAGTGTCCCTGGGCCAGCACGAAGCTGACCATAATATCCTGTCCGGCCTGCAACTCCGTCTCGGATTCGATCCGGCACCCCGAGGCGGATATCTCCATAATATAGCCGTGGCAATTCATTTCGCTGGATCCGGTCGAGCATTGCATATGATCCACAATGATTTGAATCGGCGTCCGATAATCATAGCGTTTATTCTCCATGTATTTCTCCTTTATCGCCTAGTGCTTAAAATGGCGCATGCCCGTAAAGACCATCGCAAGGCCCTGCTCGTTGGCTGCGGCAATCACTTCTTCGTCCCGGGTCGAGCCTCCGGGTTGAATCACGGCTGTCACACCGGCGCGGGCCGCGGCATCCAAGCCGTCGCGAAACGGGAAAAATGCATCCGACGCCAGCACCGCGCCCTTGGCCTGCCCGCCGGCGCCGATCAAGGCAATTTCCACGGCTCCCACACGATTGGTCTGACCCGGGCCCACGCCCAAGGTCACTCCGTTTTTGGCCAGTAAAATCGCATTGGACTTCACGTGTTTGCATACCCGCCAGGCAAATAATAAATCGCGTATTTCTTCGGCATTCGGTGCCCGTTGAGTTACGATTTTCAGTTCCGCGGCTGAAATTTTCCCCAAATCCCGCTCTTGAATCAACAGGCCTTCCACCACCCGCTTGTAATCCATGGCTGCCAGGGATTGTTTATCCATGGCCAGGCGCTTGAAAGCCCCGGTCTCCATCAGGCGGATATTTTTCTTGTTTTGCAACAGGGCCAGCGCATCAGGATCAAACCACGGGGCGATCAGGCATTCCAGGAAAAGATCCTTCATCTGCTCGGCCACGGCTTTGGTGCAGGGACGGTTCAGGCCCACAATCCCGCCATAGGCCGACAGCGGATCCGCTTGATACGCCTTGGCATACGCTTCCGCGATGTCAGCGCCAATTGCCATGCCGCAGGGATTGGTATGCTTAATCACGCACGCCGCGGGTTCCTCAAAATCCTTCACGATTTCCAGCGCGGCATTGATGTCCACAATGTTGTTAAACGACAGTTCTTTCCCATGCAGCTGCTTGGCTCCAGTTACGGAAGTTTCCTGCCCGGACGAAAGGGGTTGGGCGTAAAATGCCGCCTGCTGGTGCGGATTTTCGCCATACCGCAAATCCTGCTGTTTGGTGTATGTCATCCGGACGGCCTGGGGAAACAACAGCGGAGAATCATTCAATAATTTTTCCTGCAAAAACCGGTGAATCCCGGCATCATATTCGGCCGTCTGGTCAAAGGCTTCCACGGCCAAATGCCGCAGGGTCTCGTCATGCACGCAACCCTGGTTCGCATCCATTTCCTGCAACACCAACTCATAGCGTGCGGGATTGACCACCACCGCCACACTGTGAAAATTTTTGGAAGCCGACCGGATCATGGAAGGACCGCCAATATCAATGTTTTCAATGGCATCCTCCAGCGTGACTCCGGGCTTGGATACGGTTTGGGCAAAGGGGTACAGGTTCACCACAACCATGTCAATGGGAGTAATGTTCTGCTCGCCCAGCTGCCGCATGTGATCGGGATTATTGCGCAGCGCCAGCAAGCCGCCGTGTATCTTGGGATGCAGGGTTTTAACGCGCCCATCCATCATCTCTGGAAAACCGGTCACTTCCGCCACATCCTTCACCGCAAGCCCTAAGGCTTTTAAGGCTTTGGACGTGCCGCCGGTGGACAAAATCTCCACGCCGTGGCGCACCAAACCTTTGGCCAGCATTTCGATCCCGGTTTTATCTGAAACACTTATTAAAGCCCGCTTAACTTTAACCATCTGCAACCTCCGTCTAGGCTTTTTCCACGATATGCACGCGTTTTCCTACAATGCGCAGGCGATTTTCACAATACAAAGCCACGGCTCTGGGGTACAGCCGGTGCTCTTCGATCAGCACCCGTTCCGCCAGAGTATCCGCCGTGTCCTGATCCAACACCGGGACCGTAGCCTGCAGTATGATCGGGCCCGTGTCCGTGCCTTCATCAACATAATGCACCGTGCACCCTGAAAACTTGGCCCCGGATTTTAAAACCGCTTCATGCACATGATGCCCGTACATGCCCTTGCCGCCAAAGGCCGGCAACAAGGCAGGGTGAATATTTAAAATACGCTGGGGAAATTTCCGGACAAATTCAGGAGTTAAAATCCGCATATACCCGGCCAGGCAAACAACATCCACATTATATTCGGCCAAGCGCAGAGCCATTTCCTGATTAAACGCAATGGCATTGGAAAACTTGGACCATTCCAGCGCCAGGGTGGGAATCTGCAACGCGCCGGCGCGTTTTAAAGCGCCGGCCTGCGGTTTATCACTGCCCACGACAACGATCTCGGCATTGCGAAATTGCTGAGTCCGCCAGGCATCGAGCAAGGCCTGTAAATTACTGCCGCCACCTGAAGCCAACACTGCAATTTTCAAACCCATGCGCGCCCCTTTCGTTTTAAATCAATGGAATCATCTATGTAAAAACGATGCTTGTCAAGCCCAAAAAAGCAACCATTTACCGGGCTATTTTCCCCGCTTTTCAATTAGGCTCACTATGATGATACCAAACAACAATTTAGGGAATGGTTTTCCCATACCCCAACTATGGTGCGCAATACCCAATTAAGAATATGTAGATATTTTGTCCGCTTTCTGCCTTTCTCTGCCTCCGGTCATGTTGGTATGAATCCTGCTCTTTAGATAGGTGCAGTTAAATTTTCGAGGCTCGAGAGCGCGAGCCATGAGCTGCTGATTCTCCCCCCGGTTAACGGCGGCTCATTCCGGGTTTCGGACAATGCTCGCGCTCTCGTTGAATTCCCGCTGCCATGGTTAAAACCGCGGCGGTCATTCAAGACATTAAGGATAAGCCTCGAAGCCGTATGGGGGCAGGGAGGCGATTCCAATGAAACTCGTAATGATGTGGGTGATGGGCATTAGCGTTATTTTGGGAATTCTTTACTTAACCGGTTGCAGTCAATCGCGGTGGTATCCTACGATCCGCGCGTTGACTCGCCCCAATCCGGCGCGATTGTCGTGGATGAAACTTGGCGCGCGGATGTCAATGTCCCGGCCAATTAAATTGAGGGCAATAATGTAGAGACGCAAAATTTTGCGCCTCTACCCAAATAATGAAATGACATAACACCGTTCAAGTTTTACCTGTATTGCGTCGATTCTACGTATAATCATACTCAGGGTTGAGTTGATCATATCGCGATCCGAGGTTACTAACATGGCCGAAACCGGGGCAGAGACTTTTTCTGAAAAAGGCCTGGAAGCCTTAAAAGCAAAAAAACGCATCCTGATCGTCGATGACGATCCGGATATTGTCATACTCATTAAATACCACTTGGAAGCCGAAGGTTATCAAATTATAACCGCTTACAATGGACTGGAAGCCTTTGATCAAATCACCAAACATGCTCCGGATTTGATTGTATTGGATATCATGATGCCTAAAGTCGATGGGTGGGTGGTTTGCCACAGCGTGAAAAACACCACCGCCACGCGGGATATAAAAATCATCATCTTAGCGGCCAAAACGCAAATCCGCTCAAAAATCAAGGGGCTCTATATCATGCAAGCTGATTTATATATGACCAAGCCCTTTGATTTGGAAGACCTATCGGAAAATATCTTTAAACTTCTGCACCTCAGCGACGCCCTTACCGCGTGCACGTAACATATTTTGACTTGCCAGATATTTAAAACTATGTCATGAATACATCCATGCCAAATTTCCTTTCCACTTCAGAATTATTCAACGACCGGGTTGAGCTTGTGGGCTATGCCACCCTGGCCGGATCGGCCATTATGCTGGTGGTTTATTTCGCCATGATCTTTTTTTATTCCCCGGTCATCCAGCAGTCCCCGGCCGCCAAAGCCGCCCTGCTTTTGCTTTTCCCGCTTATCTTTTTCATCGCTTGGTGGATCCCCAAGCATAAAAACACGGCGCGCTTTTTTCTTTCCTGCACCTTCCTCGGTTTGGGGTTGTTGGCCCTCATCCGGGTGCTGGACGAAAACCTTCCCTGGTATGGATTATTGGTTGGTTATACTTTTTGGGGATATTGGGTTTTAAGCCATCCTGCGGCCATCGCGTTTTTCCGCCCCCTTAAACTTTTTGAAATCAATCAGCAGGAACGTTCCCAAGGATTCTATTTCTTTAGGGCCTATTTCGTGTTTCAAGCCGTCTACGCGTTTTACCTGGGAATGAACATCCTAAGTCAAGCCGAGGGTGATGTTTTGTATAACCCCGGCCGGGCCGTGGGTTTGCTGGCTTGGTCCCTGCTGCTTTGGGGCCTGCTTTTTCTGTTGCGGCGGGGAAAAAATTTCGCGCGCTGGAGCATGCTCTTGGTCATGGCCATCGCAGCTGCGGTCCAACTGCCGGATACCTTTTCCACCCACAGTTATGCCGCTTATTGGAAAGCCTTGGGCAATTTTTTCGTCCTGCTCGCCTTTGCCCTGTACTTGGCCTTCTCACGCTTTGGCCGTGAATGCTTTCAAAAGCCCAAACCGCCGGTGCCCGGCACTGCCCCAAACCGGCCCGCATGAACGCACTGCTCCAATTTTATTTGATTTTCTATGGTGGGTTGGCGCTGGGTTTGCCCTTGCGCCGCTGGCAGGCGTGGTCCCCCAAGCTTATGCGGGCCGCCATTCTGGGCCTGGAAGTCCCGATTTTTCTCTACAGCTTTTGGATTCTCGATCTGCCGAAAATCCGCCACTATGCCCCAATCCCGATCATATCCACGTTGCTGATGCTGATTTTAATCGTGGTCAGCCGGGCCTGGAGTAAAAAAATATTCCCCAAAAATCCGCACGCCCAGGGCAGTTTCGTGCTCGCCTCGGCGTTTTCCAACATCGGCACCACCGGCGGCGCCTTTATCTGCTACTTGCTCTTCGGCACCCAGGGATTGAGCCTAAGCTACCTCTTCCTCTTGCCCTACCCGCTGGTGATCTTCACGCTCGGATTTTCCCTGGCCAAGCATTATGCCAGTCCCGTGCGCCTGACGCTTACGGACTACCTGCACAACATTGTTTCAAACCTGACATCCCTGGTTCCCCTGCTGGCCATGAGTCTGGGATTGATTCTGAATGTTGCGAAGATTCCCCACTGGGCGCACGCCCCGCTCGTGGCCGACGTGCTGATTAAAACGGATTTAATTATCATGTTCGTGGCCATTGGCATGACCCTGGAACTTAAAGCCTTATTCAAGCCCTGGCCCGCCATTGCCGCCATCCAGGTGATCAAATACCTGATCTCCCCGCTGCTGGCGCTTGGCTTCATCGGCCTGGCCTACGGCCGCTGGAACTCCCTGCCCGCGAAAATCATCTTCATCGAATCCGCCATGCCCGCGGCCATCTATGCGGTCATCACCGCCAACTTATTCCAACTCGACCGCAAACTGGCCAATGCGCTTTGGGTATCCGGCACCCTGCTGCTTATCCCGCTGGCCGCGTTTTTTTTCTTGGTGCTTAAATAAGCCGGTTTCCGCACACTTTTAATTTCCCGCTTGACCCCCGCGTAAACCGCAGATATACTATTTGCATATACTATGCGTATATGTGTTATTATTTTATCCGCCAGGGAGGCTGCTGCTATGAGCAAAGCCATTTCTTTAAAACTTCAGGAAACGATTTTTCGTGACACTGAAGACATCATTAAACGGATTAACGAGCCCCGAAATACTTATATTAATAAGGCGGTGGCTTATTATAACCGCTGCATGCACCGAAATCTGCTCAAGGTGCAATTGGTCAAAGAATCAGCGGCCATCTACAAAGAATCGCTAAAAATCAATCGGGAGTTTACAAAAATTGACGATGAAATCCCCGGCCTATGACCGGGCGGCCTTTTGCAATTAAAAAATGGCAAGTTTACCTGGCTGACTTAAATCCCCGGCATAAAGCCGAGCCCGGCAAAACCAGGCCGGTGGTGGTCGTCCAAACCGATCTTTTAAATACCCATCACCCCACCACGATCATTTGCCCCATCACAACCAACGTGCAAGCCGAATCAGAAGTACTGCGTGTTCATCTCAAAAAAACCGAAGCGGGATTAAAACAATCATCCGATATCCTGGTCGATCAAATCCGCGCCATTGATAACAGCCGCTTCCTAAAATTTTTGGGCCGTTTAAGCCCGGCTTCCATCAACAAACTTAGCGAAAATATCCAAATTACTCTCGACTAAAAAACAGGTTCATAAAAATTTACCCGGGCGCCTACTTCACACCCAACACATCTTTCCGGTATTTGGCTTGAATGCCGGCTGCGCTTAAAATGCGCCTTTAAGCTCCCAATTTTTCATACAAGGTTTCCGGGGCAATATCAGCCCCATTGGGCCAGGCAATAGTCCCGCCTTCGATCTTAGCTTTTGTGAAAAAGTCCAAATCGCGCAGTGGTTCAAAAACCGGACCTTTAATGATATATTCCGAAAAATCCACATCACCGCTTTTGCCATCGTCAAAAACAATGTGATAAACGTATTTATTCTTATATTCTATTTTTTTTACATCATTCATATTCCACATAGGCCACCTCAAATTAAAGGCGCAATTTTTTTTATTTCTTTGCCTGCCTTGGCTAGCTCCCAGTCTTCCTTGAGCTCATCCAGACTCAAATCAATCCATTCTCTGACAAGGCGGGTTGCTGTTTTCGAATCCAGATTTCCTTTTAAGATGCTTCCATTGAAATCAAAAACCGCTTTGTTTCCTTGATATTCAGCATGAAAATGAGGCGGATCATGTTCGTCAAAAAATATTCGAATGATGATTCCGAAAAATCTGCAAATTTCGGGCATAACGCATCCTTTTCAATCAAGCTTCTTCGCACCTGCCAAAAAAAGTATACCAAGGGTCTATTCAATCATTCAAGGTGAATTTGTAAGGTCAGCGGGACGCTCGGCCAGCTTCGCGTAATCGGCGGCTGGCACTTTTCACACGGCTCACCAGCGCAGCTAATTTTTTCAAGGTTATGATTTTCCAATCCAGGTTCATAGAGTTTTCCCCGGACGTCGGGGGCGGGTGCGGGCTGTATAGAAACGTTCAACCTGGTCCTTTGGTAAAAACGAGAACGCTTTTTCCAACAAATTTTCCAGTTCGCGACGGAGCGGATAACGCGGATTGAACTCATACATACGCGTCCGCCCGAGTTGCCGGTTGACCACAACATTGCCCAGTTCCAGCCGCTTAAGTTGCTGCTGCACGGCATTCACTGCCAAATCAAAGCGGTCCGCGATTTCCTTGGGATACCCTTGCTTATGACGGTAGAGAAACAGCAGCACTTTTTCCACGGTCGCATTGCCAAAAACAGCCTCAAACATACACCCCTCCTTGTACCAACAATTATGGTTATATTACCATAATTGTTGGTACATAGAAAAGCACCATTTTCAGAAAACTCCGAATTCCCGCGATGCTATTTGCGCATCTTTCTTCCCAGGTGAGTTGGAATATGAAATCTTCGGACAGTGTTGGTAGGTGGTGTAGGGGCGCAATGAATTGCACCCCTACGGCCAAGTGATCAACGGGGTAATGCACCCTTATAACTTTAAAAAAGCCGGAGGGAGGTTGCCCCCCACCGGCCTGACATAGATTGGTCTCTACAAATTGCGGATAGTGACGTTTGAAACAAACGGTTGTGCCAAGGTCACAAAGCGTTCCAATACCTCGCGCGGATACGCGGGCCGCTCGGCCAGCTTTTGGTCTTCCACGTGCGTGGGAATGAATTGTTGCAGATAGTAGGCGGGGGCACCGTGGATCAGGCGGGCGATGGTTTCAATGTCCGTATCGCTCACCAGGCCGGGCACGCAGGTGGTGCGGTATTCGTAATCAATCCGGCTGAGCCGCAGCAACTCCACGGTCTCGGCCAAACGCGCGGGTGCTTCCTGCGGACCTTCCAGGAAGGCGGCATAACGCGCGGGTGCCATTTTCATGTCCACTGCGGCATAGTCCACCAAGCGGTTGCGCAGCAGCTCTTCCAGCACGGTTGGGCGCAGGCCGTTGGTGTCGAGCTTGACATCCAAGCCCGTGGCTTTCAATTCGCGCAACAACCCGGTCAACTGCGGGTGCACCGTGGGCTCGCCGCCTGTGACCACCACGCCTTCGATCAACTTGCGGCGGCGGCGCAGGCCGTCAATAAGTTCGCCGAATCCGACGTCCTCCAAATGCTCGCCGTCATGAATCAACACGCTGTTGTGGCAAAACCCGCAGCGCAGGTTGCAGCCGGACATAAAAACCACGGCGGCCACCTTGCCGGGATAGTCGATCAACGACGTGCCTAAGAAACCCTTAATTCCTTGAATGGCATTCATGGGTGGTTTGTTCCTCTTTGACTACAAATTCACGGCGATCTTTAAATTCTTCCTGCTTGCCCTTGTTCCATTGCTGTACGGGACGGAAGTATCCGACTACGCGTGAATAAACCTCGGTTTTTTCCATGCATTTTTTTGACATAAACTTACCTCCTGTCGGCTTGAAGCTTTCAGGGAAACCACAGGTTTCCCTGACGCGGACTCTCGTCCGCTGTTCCTTCCTATCTTTGTTGGGGTGCTTCGCCCCCAAACCCCCGCCTCTGTTCTAGGATGAGGCGATGGCCAAAATGTCGACTAACGTTTCTTCCGAAACTTGCGCCTCGGAAGAAACTTCGGCGCCGTCTTGGGCTTCTTCCTCTTTATGGTGCGGGCACTGATGGTGCTCGCCCCGGATATAACCGTGGACCGGACAAATCGAAAAAGTCGGCGTAATGGTGAAATACGGCAGCCGGTAATTCTCCGCGATCTTGCGCACCAAATTGCGGCACGCCTGGGTATCGGCCATGCTCTCTCCCAGGAAAATATGCAGCACCGTGCCCCCGGTGTAGAGGGTTTGCAGATCATCCTGATGCTCCAGGGCTTCAAACACATCCGGCGTGGCATCCACCGGCAGCTGCGTGGAATTGGTGTAGTACGGTTCCTCGTCGCCGGACATGATCATGTCCGGGAACTCCTGCTTGTCCAGGCGGGCAAAACGGTACGCGGTGCCCTCGCCGGGGGTGGCTTCCAGGTTGTACAACTCGCCGTCGTCTTCCTGATATTCCACCAAGCGCGTGCGCATGATTTCCAAGGTTCTCTGTGCCAGGGCTTTGCCCTCGGGGGTGGTGATGCTTTTGCCAATCAGGTTTAAAGCCGCTTCGTGCATGCCGTTCAACCCGATGGTGGAGAAATGGTTGGACCAATACGCATTGCTGCGCTGCTTGACGGCCGCGAGATAAAATTTAGAATAAGGATACAGGTTGTTTTCCGTATAGCGTTCCAGCATCTTGCGTTTAATCTGCAGGCTTTCCCGCGCCACATCCATGAGGTTCAAAATGCGGGAGAAAAATTCCTGTTCCGTGGCCGACTGATACGCGGCGCGCGGCAGATTAATGGTCACCACCCCAAGGCTCCCGGTCAGAGGATTGGCGCCGAACAGGCCGCCGCCGCGTTTGCGCAGTTCGCGGTTGTCCAGGCGCAAGCGGCAGCACATGGAACGCGCATCTTCCGGGCTCATGTCGCTGTTGATGAAATTGGCAAAATACGGAATACCGTACTTGGCGGTCATGCGGAAAATTTCCTGCACAATGGGCGCTTCCCAATCAAACTCTTTGGAGAGATTGTAGGTCGGAATCGGGAAGGTGAAAATGCGGCCGCGCGCATCGCCGCGCATCATGACCTCGCAAAACGCCCGGTTAAGCATGTCCATTTCTTTTTGGAACTCGGCGTAGGTGCGTTCCTGCAATTCCCCGCCGATGATCACCGGCTCATCCTTGAAATTTGAAGGAATCTTCAGATCCAGCGTGATATTGGTAAACGGCGTTTGGAACCCAACCCGCGTGGGCACATTGACATTGAAAATAAATTCCTGCATGCACTGCTTGACTTCATCGTAGGTCAAATCGTCAAACGCAATAAACGGCGCCAAGTAGGTATCGAAATTGGAAAACGCCTGGGCTCCGGCCGCTTCGCCCTGCAAGGTAAAAAAGAAATTGCAGATCTGGCCCAGCGCCGTGCGGAAATGCTTGGCCGGTCCGCTCTCGGTCTTGCCGTACGCGCCCTGCAAGCCCTTAAGCAGCAGGTCGCGCAAATCCCAGCCGCAGCAATACCCGGACAGCGACCCCAAATCATGAATATGCAAATCACCCTTCAAGTGAGCCTGGCGCACGCGCTCGGGATAAATTTCATCCACCCAATAGCGGGAAATCAAAATAGAGGTAATGTGATTGTTCAACCCCTGGAGCGAATATCCCATGTTGGAGTTTTCTTTGATCCGCCAGTCGTTCAGGTTCAGGTAATTGTCAATCAATTCGGTGGCGGAGGAGAACAGCTCCTTGGCTTGGCGCAGCTTGGAATGCTGGGCGCGGTAAATGATGTACTGTTTGGCGGCATCCTTGTGCCCTTCGTCCATCAGGGTGGTTTCAACCACATCCTGAACGTTTTCAACCGTGGGCACCTGGTTGGATTTATAAACAGCTTTGAGAATAATATGCACCCGCCGGGCAATTTTTTGGGCTTGTTCCAGATCCGTCAGGCCAACGGCCGCCAATGCGCGGTAAATCGCATTGATTATTTTTTGTTCATTAAAAGGCACCAACCGGCCGTCACGTTTACGAATCTGATGAATGCCCACTTGTTCCATTTATATTCATCGCCTCCCGGGTAATTTAACCGCATTCTTGCGTATGCGGCCGATTTTTTCAATCACAATATATTGTGTAGGTATGCTGTCGAAACACTAGATGAGGTATAAAATACGCCTTTATGTTATGGCCGTCAATCTTTAATTTTTATTTTTTTTGGCGGGGAAAAATTTTGCAAATCAGCAAAAAAACCCTAAAAAAAGGCGTTTTTTCTCTTTTTAAAAACCAACAGCGCGGAGAGGCGATTGCAAAAAAATGCCTTCACCTCTCCGGCTAATGCCTTAGCGGCGTTTTGGGGACCGCAAGATCTTGGGGGTGCTCTGTCGAGCCACTTTTGCCCTGGAACGCTGGCTGGAAACCGGGGTGCTTCTCTTTTTCACGGCTTTTAATTTCCCGGTTTTACGCACAGGCCTTTTAACCTTGGCACCCGGCGAAATGCGGGGCAATGATTTCGCGGTCATTGGCGCGGCAGGATGCGCGGGCAGCGGCTGAGGTTGCGGCTGCTCCCATGGAACGGGCGCCACGGGCACGGATGCGGGTTTGGGGCCCGTGGGCAAGGGAGTGTTTTTCACGAGTGCCAAGGCGCCTAAACCAATCACGATCGCCGCCCAATTCATCACAAATCCCAGCACGGGAATAAAACTCAGGAGCGCCAAAATCACATACCCTGTTAAAAAAGCCAGAACCGGTTTTTTATTCTGACTGCGGCTGAAAATCAGGGCACCCACCCAATAAGCCACGCCCAAACGGGCCAGGAAAATCCCGCCCAAATACAGCAGGCCCAAAATCAAGGCCAGGGGAATCCCCAGTATCGAAATCAGCAGCAACACGATGCCCAACGGAATACCAATGAGCAGCACCAAGCCCCATCCCAAGCTGGGCCAAAACTTGGTTTGCACTGCAACACCAAAACGCTGCGTGAACGACGGCATAAGCCAAACCAACAGCAGCCCCACCAATAAAAAGGTAAGGGAAAATAAAATCCCAAAAAATATGTCCACGGAAAGTTTTCCAAACCGTGAAACCCACCAGTTTTCCTTGGCAGCGTCCAGGCTGGTGTTGATCCATTTCATGCGCGGCGCCCGCGCGCCGGAAGTCAGCACCACGGGTTGGCCCGAATAATACGTCAGCAGTCCGTCGATGCGGGCATTCGGGCCGATCCGCAATTTTTTCCCGCGCACTGAAACATCGCCGCCCATGGACCCGTCCAGCTCAATATCTCCACCGAGGATGTCCGCTTTGCCTAAAACGGTCCCCGTGAAAACAAACTTTTGAGCCACCACGGCCATGCCTTCCTTTATATACGCGTTATTCTCAATCCGCAGGTCGCGCGCCACCACCACCAGGCTTTCATGCACCCGCGTGGAAATCTTCAGCACATCCCCCACGGCGCGCAAATCACCGCCCACGACTCCTGAAAGCAAACCTTCCTGCGTCAGCAGGCATAAATCCTGATTTATCACGCCCTGGAAAACAATCTTCGAGGCGGCAATATAGGCATCGTATTGCAGGGTGCCTGCGATTTGCATTTCCTGGGCCGCAGCATACCAGGAATCGGAAATAACGTTTTGCGTGGGAAGGTCCAGGCGTTCTTCGCTGTTAAATTGAATGGCATGAACCCACACTGCCCCGCCCAGGCACAACCCCACCAACAAACCCACCCCACCAACCAACCTCCGCCAGCATAACATCGCGCTTCTCAGGTTGCTCTTCATGGTTGTCCCCCTTTAGGGCAGTCAAGGTGTTCAGATCAATGCGGGTATTATAACTCAAGTTTTAAAAATTTGTATTTTTAAAGATTGGTTCGTCATCCCGGTGAAAACCGGGATCCAGAAAAGCTTTTAAAATCATAACTCACTGGATACCGGCTTTCGCCGGGATGACGATAATGCTGACAAAAACCAAAATATGTAAAAATTTAATTACAACAAATCTTTCGCTTCTTTCAGCAAATTTTGCCCTTGATAATCCGGCAGCTCATAGACGGTGGTCTCGCCCCCGCGCCGGACCCAGTACACTTTTTCCTTGGACTTGTATTCTAAAAACTCCAGCGTGTATTCGGCTTGCAGGGTTTTAACTTGGATCTGCGCCAGGGGATTCTTCACCGTCCCCGGGGCATCCACAATCCGGTTGGCCGACAAGCGGGTAAACGCATTAATCCATTGGTCCACCTTGGCATCGCTCAAAGGCTTGGACTGGCCTTCGGCTTTCCAGATCATTTTTATGGTTTTGGCATTTTGGGTATTCCCCGGCGCTGTGATTGGATTTGCGGCTGCTTCCGGGGCCCTGGCCGCTTGCAAACTTTTCTTCCCCAGGGTCACGGAAAAATTTTGCACCACTTCGGTGCTTAGGCCGTACACTTGCAAACTGCGCCATTCCGGGGCCGGTGCATTGAAGGCCGAAATCAAATCCCCCAAAACCTGATAAACGCTCCGGTCACCCGGACGACGTACAAACGTATGCGTGCCCGCGGCATTGAGCTTGCCGACGGTCAATTCCAGATTCTGATTTTTAGCGCCCTTGACGCGCAGGCCC
This sequence comes from Candidatus Goldiibacteriota bacterium, assembly GCA_020052235.1. Classification (GTDB taxonomy): domain Bacteria; phylum Oederibacteriota; class JAAXVQ01; order JAAXVQ01; family JAAXVQ01; genus JAAXVQ01. The sequence goes on along the minus strand of JAGVPM010000040.1, from coordinate 11,137 downwards.
ATGGCCGTCCCGCTGGTCAGCCCAAAATCCGCATCCCGGGTATCTTGTTCCGTGATTAAATCCGTGAGCCACAGGTCGGAAATCGCGCGCTGTGCGCTTTCCACTTTATTTTTATCCGCCGGGAACACCAAAGGTTCCGCCAGGGTCCAGGTTTTATTTTTTTTCTCCAAAACCAAACGCCCCTGCGGACGCGTGACTTCAATGCGCTCCATGGCATCCGCCTCCACTTTAGGCAAAGATGGCAACTTGACGGTATTAAACCCGCGGTTGCCGGTCTGCGTGATCAACACATAGCCCAACAATACGGCGAAAATTAAGCCGGCAATGATTAAATTTTTACGATCCATGCGTGAAATCCCTCCTGCGCGCACTCGGCGCCCCGCGTGATAGTCTTACTGCTCTCTTAGCTTGTCTTTTTTTGGAACAGCGCGGCAATGGACAAGCGCGGCAATGGACAAGCGCCGCACTTGAAAACGCCGCCACATCAGCAAACCGCCCAAGGCCACCAACAGCGGCAGCCCGATCATGTTGAAATATTTCACCAAGCGGCGCTGTCCGTCGCCCACGCCGGCCAGAGGCACGGGAGCAAGGCCTTTGTTGCGGATTTCGATTAAAACCGGATCCTGCGCCACCCAGTCCATGGCATTAAGCGCAAATTGCGAGATCTGATCCGTGTTGCGCGGATTCATGAAATCATTCGAGAGCAAGTCCGCGCAGCCGACCACCAACAAACGGGCGGGTTTGGCTTCGGGCAAAAAGCCCGGCACCGTGTCGCCCTTGCGGGAAGCCTGCGGGAGTTTGTCCGGCGAAAAGGCGCTGGGAAACTTTCCGGAAACAGCGGCGATCAAATCAAACGTATGCAGCTCATTGGGCTGCGGCGGCTGGATGAATTGCGGCGAAAGCATGAAGAAGTTTTTCTGCTCCCAGGCGCGGGGCGAGCTCTTGGCCAGCACCTCGCCTTTCAGGGAATTATTTTTAAGCACGCCTTCGTTGAGCGCCAGCGAACTAATGAACGGCAGCGTATAGCTTTCCAAATTTTGGTTAATGGGGTTTTCGCGATTTATATCCGTGACCAGGGGAAACGGCGGATACGGCACGATGTTTTGCATGATAAAGCCCGGACCGCGCTGCGCCACGGAAATCCGCTGGCATTGCATGTCGTAGATCAAGTTGGGCTGCACGCTGACACCCCAGGCGTTCAGCAAACGGCTTAAGCCCGAAAACACCGGCTGCGCCTGCATGGTGGTCCTAGGATCGGCCTTCAACATGGGGGCCAGCATGGCCACATTGCGTCCGGACCTTAAAAATTGATCCAGGGCATACAGTTTATCGTCGGGCAGCAGCTTGGTCGGGCCGGCCACCAGCAGCGTGCTGACCCGCTCCGGAATCCCGCCAACGGATAAGTCGACGGGGATGATTTCATAATTTTTCGCGAGCATTTGGCGGAAATTTTCCAAATTCTCAGTCAAACCGGGTTCGCCGTAGCCTTGGGTTACCCCAATGACCTTGGTTTCCTTTTGCAGCAATTTTTTAATTGCGCTGGTGAGTTGGTACTCCAGGCCGTTGGTGTCCTGAATCAGCGGAATCACTTCCTTGCGGTCCTGATAAATCACCGCCAGGCCCATGTAGCCGTTTTTCTGTTCAAATTTATCGCGCTGCACGGCCGTTAGCTGTATCTGATACACGCCGAGCGTGGTGGCCTCTTTTTGCAGCGAAGGGTCCTCGGCCGGGTCCACGAATTGAAAATTAAACTTGCCCCGCGAATAGGTGCGGTAATCTTCCAAAAGATCGCGGAGATAACGGGCATTGGAGTTGTAGGGTGCCGGAAGGTTCTTGGTGAAAAACGCCTTGACCGTCATGGGATCGTTCAAATCGCGCATATACTGCTTGGATACCTTGGCCAGGGAGTACGCGTGCGCGCGGGTAAAATCCCAGCGGATGAAACTCCGCGTGGAAATGAAATTCACCAAGATCAAAATTCCGCATAAAGTCAAAAACATCGTCAGTTCGTTGCGAAAGCGGGCTTCGCGGGTGAGCAGCGGTTTAAGCGTCATGAATTATTTTCTCCTTTCCAAAACCAAGCGTGTGGCGTAAAACGCCACGACCACCAAGCTGGCAAAATACACCACGTCCTTGCTGTCGATCAGCCCCCGCATGAATCCCTGAAAATGATACTCAACGCCCACGTACTCAAAAAAGCCGATCAAGGATGCGGGGAGGAACGCCAAAAACTTATCCGACAGGAACAAACAAAAATTTATGGCAAACCCCAAAATGAAAGCCACGATTTGATTGCGCGTAAGCGCCGAGGAAAAAAGCCCGATGGCCAAATACGTGGTGCCCAGGAAAAACAGCCCCACATACCCCGTGATCACCGGCCCCCAATCCAAGCGCCCCAGGGTGGACAAGGTCAGGGGATAAAACAATGTAATGCCCAGCAGGACGGCGAAAAATCCCACGGCTGCCAAAAGTTTGCCCAGCAAAACCTGAGTCGCGGTGATGGGCAGGGTCATGAGCATTTCAAACGAGCCGGTGTTGATTTCCTCCGACAGCAGGCGCATGGTGACCGCCGGGGCCAAAAACATCAGCAGCATGGGGGACATTTCAAAAAATGCGCGCATCTCCAATTCGCCGAACAGGAAAAAACGGGAGAAAAAGAACCAGCCGGCAAAGGCCAAATAGATCACCAGCACCACATAGGCAATGGGTGAATAGAAATAGGAATACAATTCCTTGCGTGCCTGGGTTTGCACCCGGTTCCAGCCCACGGCCCAGGATGAAGCTCCGGGCGGGGTGGAAACCGGCTGAACGGTTTGGGATTCTGCCTGAGTTTGCAACATGCGTACGCCTCCTTAAGCGTTTGATTTAATTGATGTAGGGGCGATCCAAAGTGATCGCCCGGGCGAACATAAAGTTCGCCCCTACAAAGGCCAATAAAACACATTGTGCCGGGTCTCCAAAATTAATTGGACGTTAATTGTTTGAAAATATCTTCCAGGCTGACCACCTCGCGGCGCAGTTCATACAAGGCCCAGCCTTCCCGGCCAGCCAGCCGAAACACCTCCGGCCGCAGATCGGATTCCCGGTTGCAACGAAGATCGTAACTCCATACTGCGTCGCTTTCGTCTCCCCCCCGTTCAACCGAGAGCACTCCCGGCACGCTCTTGAGGGCCGCTGCCACTTCCCGTTGTTTCCCCGACCCCAGCTTAACGTGAATCTTCACATCGCCTTCGGCCTGCGCCTGCAAGGTCTTGGGTTGCGCATCGGCCACCACCTTGCCCTGATGGATGATGACCACGCGGTCGCAGGTGGCCTCCACCTCGGAAAGAATGTGCGAAGATAAAATGACGGTTTTCTTCTGCCCCAGGCGCTTGATCAAGTCGCGGATCTCGCCGATCTGATTCGGGTCCAGGCCTGCCGTCGGTTCGTCCAGAATCAATATCTCCGGGTCGTGAATCATGGCTTGCGCCAGGCCCACGCGCTGCCGGTTGCCCTTGGAGAGCTCTCCGATTTTAAAATTCACTGCCGGAGTCAGCCCGCACACCTCCACCATGGCCTGTACCCGCTGATCATGCAGCGCGGGATCAATCCCGCGCATGGCGGCAATGTAATGCAGGTAATCAAAAACCAACAAGTCCTGATAGAGGGGATTGTATTCCGGGAGATACCCGATCAGGGTGCGGACTTTCTCGGTTTCCTCGACCACATCCAGGCCCTTGAGGGTCACGCGGCCGGTATCCGGGCGCAGATATCCGGAAAGAATTTTCAGAGTCGTGCTTTTTCCGGCTCCATTGGGCCCCAACAGCCCCAAAATTTCACCTTGGTGCACTTCAAACGAAATGGCATCCAAGGCTTTGACCGTACCATAATGTTTGGACAAGTCATCAATGCGGATCACTGATCATCACTCCTATCATTAATAATAAAAGCATATTTACCGCAGAGGCGCAGAGAAAGCGAACTCTGCGTCTCTGCGGTGAAATCATTGCTTAATTTGGACACGCATGGTTTCAAATATTAACGAACTGCCCGCCCGGTTGTCAAGGGCGCATGTGCCAAAAATCCCCAATAGGCATCCTGGCGCGAAACGGCCCGGCCGCCGGGCAGGCCCACGGTTTGGATGCGCGTGAATCCGGCTTGCCGCAGCCGTTGCCGCAGTGCTTGCCGTTCAAATGCCTGATGCCTGTGCACCTCGGGCCGGTGCCGCAGCCACTTCCACCCCGCGCGTTCATAACTGTCCACCTGCACGCAGGCGGCCCGGCGGCGCGCATCCCACTCCGAACGCCAAAAAGACACCCAATTTTTCCCGCGAAAAGCATCGCGGCGCGCGCCAAAGTGCTGCTCTAAAAAAAGGGGGGTGGCCGCATCAAAGAAAAAAAGCCTCCGGGCTTAAGTTGCCGACGCACCTTCCTTGAAAAACGTTCCACGTTTTTCAAGGTTCCCAAATAATTCAACCCGCCAAACACGCACACGGCCAAATCCACGGATTCCGGCAATTGCAAAGCGGTCATGTCCTGGCACAGGCACCTGGCTTGGGGCAACCGTGCCTGGGCCATGTCCAGCATGCCTTGGGAGCGGTCCACCAAAAACAAGGTGCGTTTCCCCGGCCGGGCCAAACGCAAGGCAGCCTTCCCGGTCCCGCACGCCAAATCCGCCACGCTCCGGGGCTGAGCGATGCGCAGGGCCGGCACGTTCTTGAACCATTGCCACCAGGCGCGCACATAGCGCCCGCCCATCATGGGATCATAAATTTTCGCAAAATCACCGTAACACGGCTCTGTCATACGCTCTCCAGGCCCGCGCAACGCTATACTGACCCCACTGATTTTAAAAGGTTCTTAAAACCGCCAAATTATTTTTCCGACACGAATTTGCTGAGGTGAGCTTCAGGCTTTTTTCCGCCGCGGAATTTTCCGGATCAAGCGTGCCGCAACCGGCTCCGGCAGCGCGGGAACCTTTTCCTTCCCGGCTACGATGCCCAGGGTGGCAACAATTTTAAACGCTTCTTCCACGGATAACGGCAGCACTTTCAATTTGCGTCTGGGCACCATGACCAAAATGCCCGCGCTGGGAATTGGGGCCGCGGGGACAAATACGTTCATCAGATCCCCCGATACATGCCGCTTGGCCCAGGTGGATGACGGCGTGGTCAAAAAGCCCAAGGTCCAAATACCCGGGCTGGGAAATTCCAGCATCACGACGGTTTTAAACGCCGTGCCCTGTCTTTGGGAAAACGCATCGACCAACTGGCGCATGCCTCCGTACACATGATTAATCAACGGCAGCGACGCCATGAATTGATCAATCACGGCCAGCATGCGGCGGCCCAAATAATTGGAGGCAAACAAACCCGTCAGGCAAATCAGAATAAACGTCGCCAGAATCCCAAATCCGGGGATTTGTTTCCAATCGTGCGGCAGGTCCACTCCCAAGGTGCGCAAAATTTGCGCTCCATACGGCGAAAGCCAGCTGTCGAGCAAATTAAACATAAATCCCAAGATGAACAGCGTGACCATGATGGGAATTAAAATCAAAATTCCGGAAATAAAAATTTTCTGGAAGGTTTTCTTTTTTTCCGGCTTAGGCATGAACGCTTGTCTTTCCCGCATGGCGCCGGGCATCAATCCAACGCCAGGTCTTCCTGGGTTTTCATCAGCGTGTACGCTCCGGCGGGCCCAAAAATAGGAATCAAGTTGATAAGAAAATACATCCACCGGGTTTGCCACGGCCATCCGCGCAGAACCGGCCAAATCAGGAAAAGGCACCAGCCTTGAATGAGTATTGGCCACAGGGTCATAAGCAGGGTAATGGTGATGGGCGAGAACAAGGCCTGCGGATTCATCACCGCTCCGGTCAACCCGGTGCCGGGCAGGCGGAACACCAACAAAAAGACCATGTTGGCCCACGGTTGATGGGCCCAAATTTTCCCCGCCAACGAAAGCAAAACAATCGCCGAATCCACGGCCAGCAAGGCCGTGGCCACCGCACAAAAATCCTGGCTGGCTTTTAAACGATTTCCGCTCATACCCATCCCTCCAAACAGGAATCAATCTTTTCATGCTCGTCAAAATGAGCCAACACCAAATCGGGTTGAAAACTTTTTAACTCCGATACCCGGTACGGCCCGGTCGCCACCGCCACGGTACGCGCTCCGAGCTGTTTTCCCGCTTCCACGTCCAAGGGGGTGTCGCCGATCACCACGACGCGTTCCAGAAGAATATCCAAGCCGCTTAACGCGGCGCCCCGCTTGATTCCCATGGCCAACACCTCGGTGCGATCAAGCGCATCGGAACCATACCCGCCGAAACGGAAAAAATCACTGATGCCTCCGTGCTCTAATTTAATCGCCGCGCCTTTTTCCAAATTTCCGGTACCTAAGCCTATCAAAATATCCCCGCGAAGACTATATTTTTCTAAAAATCGTTGAATGCCGGGCAATACCCGGTAGCCCGATGATTGCGCCAATTCCCGGGGCAAAATTTCCAAATAACGTTCAAACACCTGCTGCATTTCCTCGGGGGTTAATTCCGAGCCCCGGAACCAACGCGCCGCCCGATGGGCAATGGCCATATCGGTCATCCCTGCCGGAGAAAAATTACCCAGCGCGTTCTCCCAGCCCATGATGTCTAAAAAGCCTTGATTCAAAGCGCGGACGCCGGCACCATCGGTGCGGATAAGCGTTCCGTCCACGTCAAATAATATAAGCAAAGGCGGCTTCATTAAAAATACGCTCCCAATCCGAAATGAATTTCCTGACTGCCCGAGGGAAGGCTTAACGTGCGGTCCGGAAGCTGCACGGTGTGCGTTTGAAATGAATCATCGGCACTGAAACCGATCTGCCAAAACACGCCGCTCTCCCCTCCCAAGGCTATGGCCGCAGTGCCGAACCAAGCATTGGCCTGTTCACTGAAATCGAACCCCGAACCCGAGACTTGGCGCCGGCGGATTCCCGGACCTGCCGAAAGCCGCAACTGTATCCAAGGCCCGCCCCAATCCCAGCGTATGAGGCCCGCCGCTTCCAAAGCCCCGCCCATTTCCGTGACCCGCAGATCCGAGGCATCCGGCGCATCTGTGCGGGCTTCGGCGAGGGTCGAAAACCATTGACCGTGCGGCACCACCCCCACACCCGCGCGCCAAGCCGGGGACCAGGAAGTTTCCCATAGGCTCTGAACCCAGTCCACATTGAGTTCCAGATTTTCCAGCTGATCTTCGCGGACCAATCCCTGATCCTGCCAGGCATCCCCCGCATTATGCCAGCAATACCCCACGGCCACGATTAAATCCCTTGCCAAAGGATCCGGGGGCGGCGCTTCCACTGTCATGGATTCAAACGTACCGGATCCCGCGATGGGCTGATCCAAACGTTCGGATAAAAACCGCCGACGCTCCGCCGCATTGCGCCGCGCCGCGGTGGCGTAAGACTGCTCGGCGCTGGTCTGGTGGTTCAGCATCAGCAGGTTGAAAAAAATTATTGCCCCGGTTAAATTCCCGGCGCGGGACTGATGCTGGGCAGCGGCTAAAAAACCCAAACCGCCCAGCAGATAAATGGTCTCGGACAACAAAGCCTGCGATGATTCCCGCAATCCCGGTTCCAGGGTTTCTTCCCCCCAACCGGGCAACAACACCGACTGCCGGGCGATCCGGCGCGGTGAAAACCAGCGTATATCCAAAGCTTCCGAAGCTTCGGTTGCCAGGGGATGCGGTTTGTGTTGCGCCCAAAATGTTTGAAACCCTTCCCAAGATGAAGTTTCGGGATTGAGCAACCGCTGTTCCCAAAGCATTTGATATACTGCCCATCCGGCCAAGGGCGCTGCCGGATTCCGGGTAACAAACGCCTGCAGAGCCGCGGGGTCCGGTGGTTCATGCGGCGCTTGGGCCGCAGCCACGGCCAGGGTGTACCATTCCTCCCAGGCTTGCGGTAACGCGGGCTGATGCGCCAAACGCACGCCTTCCCTGACCAAACGCGGCCATTCCGGGTCCACCTCTATGGACTCTATCACCGGCGTGCCGGCGGGAAATGCAGGCAGCTGCAACAGCAGTGCGCTGTTGGGATAAAAACTTTTCAAATACCTCCGGTACTGATCGGCGATTTTCACCTGCCCCAATGATTCCCGGGCTTCAGCCAGAATGAATATTTCCAAATCGCGGTAACGAAAAGCGGCCTGGGCCTGGCCGGTATTGGACGCAGAGGCGCAAGCCGCCTGCACCCGCGGGCCGGGAATCCACACTTTGCCTTCGGCATCAGCGGCGGCGGTCATGCCCAAGCTGAGCACACCGCAAACCACCCACAACCCTATGCCCCCTGCCCAACGTTGCATACCATTATCCTTATCCCGCGGTCTTGAAAAAATAACCGTGCCCTATAAATATCATGTCATTTCGAGGAGCGTTAGCGACGAGAAATCTAAAAAAACACGTAAATCAGATTTCTCGCTTCGCTCGAAATGACAATCATATATTCAAAACGCAGCTGGTGCTCTTTACAAAATCTTGGCCGCCAGCGCCGCCAGCTGGGAACGCTCACTCTTGTACAAAGTTATGTGCCCGGCCAGGGGCTGATTTTTAAACAGCTCCACCAAGTAAGTCAGCCCATTGGAATTTGAATCCAAATACGGGTTGTCGATTTGATACGGATCCCCGGTTAAAACCACTTTAGTTTCGTCTCCGGCGCGCGAGACAATAGTCTTCACCTCGTGCGGGGTTAAATTTTGCGCTTCATCAATGATGATGAACTGCTTAGGCAGCGTGCGCCCGCGGATGTACGTAACCGCTTCCAACACGATTTTTCCGGTTTCCAGCATATACCGCAGCGTGCCTTCCCCGGTTTCTCCCGATTCTCCGTTTTGGTCCATTAAAAATTCCAGGTTGTCGAAAATCGGCTGCATCCAGGGAGAAAGCTTTTCCTCCTTGGTGCCGGGCAGAAAACCAATGTCGCGCCCCAAGGGAATGACCGGGCGGCTGACCAAAATTTTACGGTAGGCTTTTTCATCCAAGGTTTTGCGCAGGGCCGAGGCAATGGCCAGCAAGGTTTTTCCGGTTCCGGCCGGGCCCACCAGGGTGACCAGCGGAATTTTATCATCCATTAATAATTCCATGGCCAGCTTCTGCTGGAGATTTTTTGCTTTTATGCCCCAAATTTCCTGTTCACCCTCATTCAGCATAACCAGAGTTTTTTCAGGCCACAGGACCTTGCCGACCGCGCTCTGCGAGCCGCCGTTGGCGTCTTTCAAAATCACGAATTGATTCGGGCACACGTCCGCGCTGCTGAGCGAGAGCTTTTTGTCGGCGAAAAATTTATTAATATCCTCCACGGGCACGCACAATTTGGTCACGCCCGAATACAGCTCTTCAATTTTCACTTTATTTTTCTCAAAATCCTCGGCCGTAATGCCCAGGGCATCGGCTTTCACCCGCATGTTCACGTCCTTGGTGACAATGCGGATATCCTCACCCGAGCGTTCCTTCAAGGCCAAAGCCAAGGCAATAATTTGGTTATCGGTCTTGGCCGGGTCCAAGCCCGGAATTTGTTTCTCGGGAAATTCCACCAACACCTGAAGGATGCCGCCGTTTTCCATTTTAACGCCCTGCGCAATGGAACCCTGCGTGCGCAATCCGTCGATATAGCGCGATACGGCGCGCGCATGTTTGCCTTTCTCATCGTTAAGTTTTTTAAATTTATCCATTTCCTCCAGGGCCCCGATGGGAATGATGACCCGGTTGTCTCCGAACGACGACATGGCCTGCGGATTGTGCAAGAGAACGTTGGTGTCCAATAAAAACGTTTTTACCATTTTGGGATGCTCCTTTTGACTAGTCTAAAATTCACCGCACTTTTTCCAGCCATTGATACGTGTCTGCGCGTTCCCCCCTTAAAATACCAAAATAAGCATCCTGGATCGCCTTGGTAATCGGGCCGCGTTTGCCTTCACCCACGGCTACATTGTCCACCTTGGCAATGGGCGTGATTTCCGCCGCGGTTCCGGTCATAAAGGCTTCGTCGGCAATGTAAAGGCTTTCGCGCGGCAGCACATGCTGGCGGACTTCATAGCCCAGTTCCCGAGCCAATTGAAATACGCAATGCCGGGTAATGCCGGGCAAAATGCTCGACGACGAAGGCGGTGTAAATAAAACCCCGTTTTTCACAATGAAGATATTTTCCCCCGAACCCTCGGAAATATACCCGAACGAATCCAGGGCAATGCCTTCCTCAAAACCGTTTTCCAGGGCTTCCAATTTTATCAATTGCGAATTCATGTAATTGGCCGCCACCTTGGCCATGGACGGCAGCGTATTTGGGGCGGGCCGGTTCCAGGACGAAATCCGCACGGAGACCCCGTTTTTCAACCCTTCTTCACCCAAGTAGGCGCCCCATTCCCAGGCGGCCACAGCCGTGACCATGGGACAATTTAAAGGATTCACGCCGAGCGAATGGTACCCGCGGAAAGCAAAAGGCCGGATGTAGCCCGAGGTCAAATCATTGGCCAGTACCGTGGTCTTGACGGCTTCGCAAATTTGATCCACCGTGTAGGGAATGGGCATGCGGTAAATTTTTGTGGATTCAAACAAACGCTTAACATGCTCGCGCAGCCGCAGGATATACGAGCCCTTGGGGTTGGCGTACATGCGCAGGCCGTCAAACGCGCAGCTGCCGTAATGCACCACATGCGACAATACGTGAATGTTGGCTTCGGCCCAAGGCACCAATTTTCCATCCATCCAAATGACTTTACCGGGAAATGCCATAGCTGCGTGTTCCTCCTAAAAATTCAATTTCAGGTGCTTCGTGCACCGTTTCTTTAACCGGCTTGTTCCAGCCACAGCGCTTCGAATCCGCGGATGGTTTTCAAATCGCCCTCTGTGATTTCCTCAAACGCAAACCCTGCGTGATAGCTGCCGTCTTCTTTCCGCTCCGGGGATACCCACACGATGCGTCCCACGGCCTCGAGGATGCGTGAAGCCTTGGGGTCGGTCAAATGCATTTGGATGCGAATGCAATCCCCCGGAGATATCTGTTCATCCAAACAGAGCAAAAGCCCGCCCTGGGATGCATTCCCCAGGCGCGCCGATTTTGGACTCTCGGTTTCACGGGAATAAACGATCGGCAAATCCATGTGAAACCGCGGAAATACCCGGCGCT
>JAGVPM010000184.1 GCA_020052235.1 Candidatus Goldiibacteriota bacterium | reverse complement strand
CTCAATCAACCGGGTCGTCACGCCGCCCAAGGTTTCAATGCCCAGCGACAACGGCGTCACGTCCAGCAGCAACACATCCTTCACATCGCCCTTCAGCACACCGGCCTGCACAGCAGCGCCGATGGCCACCACCTCGTCCGGATTCACGCCCTTGTGGGGTTCCTTGCCGAAATACTTCTTTACCGTCTCCTGCACCAGCGGCATGCGCGTCATGCCCCCAACCAGGATCACTTCATCAATCTGCTCCACCTTATATCCGGCATCGGACAACGCCTGCTTCAAGGGGCCCAGGGTGCGCTCCACCAGGTTCCCGGTCAGCTGCTCCAGCTTCGCCCGGGTTAAGGTCACATTCAAGTGCTTGGGTCCCGACGCGTCGGCTGTGATGAACGGCAGGTTGATCTCGGTTTGCAGCGTAGACGACAATTCAATCTTCGCCTTTTCCCCGCCTTCTTTTAACCGCTGCAACGCCATCTTGTCCGCGCGCAAATCAATGCCCTGTTCTTTTTTAAATTCATCCGCCAGCCAGTCGATCAGCACTTGGTCAAAGTCATCGCCGCCCAAATGCGTGTCGCCGTTCGTGGCCTTAACTTCGAACACGCCGTCCCCTAAATCCAGGATTGAAATATCGTACGTGCCGCCGCCCAAGTCATACACGGCGATCTTCTCATTTTTTTTCTTGTCCATGCCGTACGCCAGCGCCGCTGCGGTCGGCTCGTTGATGATGCGCAACACGTCAAGTCCTGCGATTTTTCCCGCGTCCTTCGTAGCCTGGCGCTGACTGTCGTTAAAATACGCCGGCACCGTGATGACCGCTTCCGTTACTTTTTCGCCCAGGTAGCTCTCGGCATCCGCCTTGAGCTTTTGCAGGATCATGGCCGAAACCTCCGGAGGCGCAAAATCCTGCCCATGCGCCACCACGCGCACATCGCCATTGGAAGCAGCCTTGGTTTTATACGGCACACGGTGTTCTTCTTCCTTGGCCTCTTCAAAACGGCGCCCCATGAACCGCTTAATCGAGAACACCGTATTTTCCGGATTGGTCACGGACTGCCGCTTGGCGGTCTGCCCCACCAGGCGCTCTCCGTTTTTCGCAAATCCCACCACCGACGGCGTGGTGCGCGCACCTTCAGCGTTGGTAATGACCACCGGCTCCCCGCCCTGCATCACCGCCACGCAAGAATTCGTCGTTCCCAAATCAATGCCAATGACCTTGCCCATTAGAGTAAATCCTTTCTAAAAAAAAAATAGAATCAACCGCTTGGCGGTTGCCGATTAGGAATGTTTAGCTACCTTAACCATGGCAGGCCGGACAATTTTGCCGTTCAGCATATACCCTTTTTGCAAAATACCGATAACCGTATCGTCCGGGACACTGGTGTCTTCCACCCGCTGCAAAGCCTGATGTATGGTAGGATCGAATGGACAGGGCGATTTATCAATCGCCGTGACACCGATTTTAACCAAAGCCTGCTGAAACTGACGTTGAATCAATTCCACACCCTCTAAAATTTTCCCGCCATCGTGGCTTTCATGCGAAAAAGCCAACGTGCGCTCCAAATTATCCAAGACGGGCAAGATTTCTTTCAGCGTGTCTTCGCCAGCATAGCGCAACTGTTCCATTCGTTCACGCGCTACGCGTTTTTTGAAATTTTCCAATTCAGCCAAAGCTCTGAGATAACGGTCGTAATTCAGGTTGGCTTTCTCATCCAATTCTTTGATTACCGTTTTCAAAGAAGAAATCTCATCCGCCGTAGCCGGTCCACCGGTTACCGGAGTATCCGGATCCTCATCGAAAGCTTTCGTCGGATCAGCGTTGCCCCCATAAGGCCGGGTCGCAGCCGCCGCTTCTTGGTTATGCATGGGTTCTCCGCTTTCCGGTGAATTTTTCTTAGTTGTGCCATCGCCAAATTGATCAAACCACATAATGAACCACCACCCCGCGGGTTAAAATCGAACATTTATAATACAATAAAAGCCCAGGCTTGTAAACGTTTCCCGAATCATTATGGGTTTCTTGTTGCAAATTCTACAAGGCACTCATTTCAAGAGTATAATTTTCTCTTTAACCTTCTCTTCCAGTCCCTGATCATTTCTTGCCTTTACAAAAAGAAAATATGCGCCATTGGCAATATTACTCATATTCATGTTTTCGACATTATTGCCCTGATGAAAATACCGCTCAACTTCCATCACTTCCTAAGGGGGTAAAAATTTTAATTTTCACAGTCGCTGCTTGCTTGCAGATCACATGAATTTTGGCAATATGCCCCCGAATGGGATTGGGTGCGGCATAGCAATAATTTTTAGAGATGATTTGACCTTCAAAATCACCCGGCATTGAAGAAGTGTCATTTATGGGAGCCGGAGTAGGCGTAGATGCAGGAACGGGCAAAATAGTAAATGCATTCGATAGTATTGCCGGTGAAAATCCCGGCCGTTCCACCTTGACATCAAATGTGCCGGGAGAGGTGTTTAAATTAAAAGAACATGTGGCGGAAGTGAGATTAATGACGTTTATACTTGTTCCTATAAGGTCAACACTCCCGTTGGACAGTTTGACAGTCATATCTAAACCAAATTTAAAGCCGGTCAGGGATGCTGAAATTTGCGTCCCGGTAATACCCTGCGCTGGCGATACTGAAAATACTTTAACGACATCATAGAAAACCATCACCCGGTGATTGAAACGATCCGCCACATAAAAACTAGTCTCATCCTTAGCGAAGGCAACGGGGAGATTAAAATTATGGTCAGTGCAGCCCGCCGTCTTGCTGGTCATATCTGCTTGGCCCAAGACGACATTTGCGGAAGCATTATGGGTATTAGGAAGAGAATTATAAATTAAAACCCGATTATTGCCGGTATCGAGAATAAAAAGACGCGTACCGTCATATAAAACGTCACCCGGCCCGCTGAGGGTATTAGCCCCGGGCGAAGCATTGCCCTGATTTACGCTGTTGCTGGTCATGTTTGACTGGCCCACGACAATATTCGCAGCCGCATTGTTGCTGGTTGGAATCGAATTGAAGATTAATACCCGGTTGTTTGCACCATCCCCAATAAATAGACGTCCACCAGAGGCATAGATACCATTCGGCAAATTTAAAGTACTTGCACTGACTGCGCTGCCTTGATTGGGAAGACTGCCGGTCATGTTTGACTGGCCAACAACAAAATTAGCCGGAGCATTATCTGTTGTAGGGATCGAACTATAAATCAAAACGCGGTTATTATGCTGATCGTTCACAAACAACCGCGTCCCATCGCTACAAATTTGCAGCGGGTTCCTATAATTATTCGCCGTGCATGCCGCAACACTGCTGAACATGTCCGCCTGCCCTACTACCCTATCAGCCGGCGCACCGTTCGTTATGGGGATTTGGTTGTAAATCAGTGCTCTGTTGTACATCCAATCAATATAAAAAATCTGACTTCCTATATTGAAAATTCCGGTTGGGTCCGAGCAACCGCTGCTGCTCAACACCCCAACCGCGCTGGTCATGCTTGGCTGGCCGATTACAATACCGGCAGCAGTATTATTAAGTACAGGAATAGGATTGTATATCAAGCTTCGGGCATTGCCACTATCCGTGATAAACAAACGGTTGCCATTAACCGCCACACCTGATGGACCGCTAAGGGTTCCGGCATTAATCCCGCCGCCCTGATTAGCGCTGTTGCCAGTCATACTCGACTGACCCACGACCACATCGGCGGATTGGTTGGTAGTGAATGCACAAAGTTGAATCACAGGAATAAAAATGCAAATAAAAAGCCAAAAAAATATTTTCTGCATTTGGTTTTTAACTCCTCGTGGCTATATTTATTCAACTTAGAGATGCTACTTTTATTTTTTCAGCCTATTTCTTACTCTCCGCCAAGTATTTTTCCAGCCGTAAGTTTTAAGAAAATATGCAAAAAGATAAAGTTGAGAAAATAAATTTCTGGTTTTTATAGTTTTCCCAGTCTGCGAGTCCACCAGCCGACCACGACATATTTGACATAAGGAGTCAACCAAGATACCCTTCAATCCATTTTCCCGAACATGAAGTGCTCGATCACTGTAATACACTTCTTCCAGAGAAGTATCGAAAGCATTGCCCAAATTCAAAGCGCCCTCGAAATCTTGGCAACAGTAAGTACAGGTTCCATCCGACAATACTGCAAACGAATTGCCAAAAGCTTCGCATTCTCCAGTCGTTGAAGGAATTATTTTTTGATTTTCATCCAGCATTTGATGGGACCAATCGCCTCGGTATTTAGGCCAAAAGGTTATGCCGGAAGTTAAATCGAAGCCTTTATTTGAATTGAACAAATTAAATATTTTTTTCAGCGGTAATCCCAACTCACCTCTCCAATAGTTATAGATTCCATTTACGTATTTCAGCTCTCTAAATGCTGCAAAAAAATTATTACCAACTTTCGAAATGTTGGTTAAATAATGGATTTGGATTTTCAATCGAGTGCTCATTTCACGAGCTCGCTTGACGAATTCGATGATGTGATTGACATAGTCGCTATATTTCTGCTTTTTTCTCGACCGTGCCTCAAAAGAGATTTCATCAGTTTCTTGAATACTAATGGTCATTTCTGCATTCTCGAGTGAAAGCAACTGCTCGGTTCGTTTCTCGCTCAACGTGCTTCCGTTGGTGACAAACAGCACATGTAAACCGTGGGTATTGGCGTATTGTGCTATTTCAACCACTTGAGGATGCAAGGTGGGTTCGCCCATCAGATGCAAACAGATGTTCTTAGTCATTTGTTTTTGGGCAATTTCATCGATAAGACGGCATGCCTTTTCATAGGGCATAAACTGTTTTTTTCTTTTCATCCGGTCGCTGGGACAGAAACTACAACTAAAATTGCAACAATTGGTTATTTCCAGCATAATTACTGAAAATAAATTTACGGTTTTCCTTGGGCTTATTTCCGTTACTGGCATGGCTTGAAGACCTCGCATTTAAGCATTTCACCTCGCCGATCCATATCCAATTAGTTCAACACAAATTCGGCGTTATATTAACAGATTTCATTGCTTTTCTGAAAGACTATTTACAAAACAAAAACCGTCCCGGGATGGGTTAACCCTCTTGAAGACGCGTTCCGGGAAAAGGCCCCAATACCTGTGCCAAAGTTTCGGCCGTTTGCTCCAACAACGGAATCACACGGCGATATTCCATGCGCATGGGACCCACCACCCCAAGCCGGGCTTCACGTCCGCCTTGCAGACGGATCCCAATGGTAATAAACGACAAGGGTGGAAATCCGTTACCTTCATCTCCGCCAATAACCACCCGCAACCCATTGCGTTCAATGCCCGGAGCGGCAAATGACTGTAATAATTCCTGACGGTGGTCCAACAGTCCGACCAAACGTCGAATCAAGCCTACGTCTTTAAATTCTGGTTGAGAAATCAAATTGGCTGTGCCCTGCACCACCATGTCGTCAGATCCCTGGCCTTTTAGCCGCGAACCGATGATCGTGAGGGCTTGACGCACCAGTTCAGCTATGCGCTGATCTAACCCCGGCCATTCAGCGTGGGATAAAACCGCCAATTCAGCGGCACCTAAACCGCAGCCATGCTGATTCACCAACGCCACCACATGTTCCAATACTTCGGCATTAATGGCTTCGTGAAACTCAAACATATGATGAACTTCATGCTGGTATGAGGTATGCGCCATCAGCAATAATTTTTGAGGTGACAAGCGAGCCAATTCCACCCGCATTAACCGTTCATCCGGGCCTTCAGCCACCCAGGACACAGCCAAAAGATTGGAAACCGTGGCCAAAACCGCGGCCGTCAACTTCATGATATGCTCAACGTCTTGCACCCGCTGCAAAAGCTCCGCCCGCAGCTGTTGTACCTCAAGCGATTCTCCGCCTGAAATTTGTAAAATTTTTTCCACGAAATACCGGTAGGCTTTTACCGTAGGGATTTTTCCGGACGAGGTGTAGGGATGGGATAAAAAGTCGGCTTCTTCCAGCCGGACCATGCTGTTGCGGATGGTCGCGGAACTGCACCCCAGCGGATAATGGGCGCAAATTTGATGCGAGCTGACCGGTTCGGCCGTCAAAATATGCCGCTCGATCATGGCGGCCAAAACCGCCCAGTCGCGTTCGTTTATCCCGGAGGCGGGAAATTCCTCATTATGACGCCGCACCGCATATGCTCCTTGATCCCGCAACACGCCGATGACGCACCCTGCGGCAAGCCGGGGTACTAACGGTTGGCATAAATTTGATAATCGACATCGGGGAAAATATTATCCAAATATTCGATGTGCGCCAGCCAATCCAGGTCCAAATGATCTTGTATGATATCCCAATACAGGCGGGTAAACCGTTCAACGTGATCCCGGGTGCGCTTCACCGCATATTCCACCATGGTTCCGGTTTTCATAATAAAGGCCCAATCCGAACTCTGCGCCAGCAACATTTCGCGGGCAGCCTGATTCAATGCCCGGCGCTGCAGGGACGTGGGTTCGTGATAGCGGTCCGCCAATTCCACCATGCGGTCCGCGGCTTTGTGCAAATGCCTATATACCCAATCGTTCGGTTGCGCCAGCCATTGTTCGTTGTATCCCTTGTATCCCCATGAGGACGCCGAAGGGCGCAGCACCTGCAGGGTCGGATTTTCCGCCATGTATTCCGGCGCCGTGATGGGGCGGATTTCTTTTTGGTCAAAATGCATTTTCCGGAAAAGAAATTCCAGGAATTGCGGCCCTTCATACCACCAGTGTCCGTACAACTCGGCGTCGTAGGGGGATACGATCACGGGTTTTTTCTCGCCCATGATGTCGTAAAGATATTTGGCCTGCTGCTGCCGGTTGAATAAAAAATTCCCCGCATGGCTGGCGGCCGTTTCCCGGGCGCGCCAGGGATCGTAGGGTTCCTTGTGCGCTCCGGTCCCCGTGATGCGGAAATATTTGATCCCCGTGGGAATGCGGATGCCGTCGGTGTGGATATAAGGTTTTATGTAGTCAAATTCAAGGTCGAAACCAATATCCCGGTAAAACTCCCGGTACCAATAATCTCCCGGATAACCTTCAATGGCGCTCCAAACCTGTTTGGACGACTCCACATCCCGGCCAAACGCCGCCACACCCGAGCGTGTGAATACGGGAGCGTATATCCCGTACTTGGGCCGCGGGGTGCCGTAAAAAATCCCATGGGAATCCAAATAGAAAAAACGGATGCCTTGTTCGCGCAGCAACTCGTCCACGCCGTTGTCGAATCCGCATTCGGGCAGCCACATGCCGCGCGGCGCGGTGCCCAGGTATTTGCGGTGCGTTTGCACGCCCATGGCAATTTGCGCCCGCATGGCGTTTTTGTTCAGCATCAGCGGCAAAAAACCGTGGGTCGCGCCGCAGGTAATGATTTCTAGTTTTCCCAGGTCTTGAAATTTCCGGAATGCGTTGGCTAAATTACGGTGATATTTTTCCTCGAAAATCCAGCGGCACCGTTTAAAGTGATCGCGGTACATTATGGCCACGCTGTTGAAGGCCGGCTGCCAACGGGTACGTTCAACTTCTTTTTCCGCCAATTCAATCAAGCGTTCGATATGGCTTAAATAGCGTTCTTGCAGCAGCGGGTCGGCAAACATCGATAAGAGCGTGGGGGTAAGCGACATGGTAAAACGGAAGTTCACGCCGTCTTCGCACAACCGCTCGCACATTTCAATGATGGGAATATAGGTTTCGGTGTTGGCCTCGTAGAGCCAATCTTCCTCAAGAAAATCCGGGTGTTCGGGATGCCGTACATAAGGCAAATGGGCGTGCAGGACCATCATTAAATAACCATATTCCGCCATGAGCACTCCTTAAGTGTCGGTGATCGTTATTCCGTTCGTTTCTCAACGATAGGAGTTATTTGGCGTTCATGCACCCCACTGGAACTGATCGCTTTAACAGGAATAATCTGCTTTCCATCGGGCAACGAATAGCGTACGGAAAAGGTTCCATCCGAATTCAAACGGAGCGGTTTGCCTTGAATGGTAACTTTGGCGTCCGGCTCGGTGGCGCCGTACACAATCAGTTCCGTGTTGACCACCAGCCAAAAATCGTCCGGACCTTTTTCCACCGGCCGTCCGCTGGCCGAGCTCATAGAGCCCAAACCGCCCGAAGTAACATCGGCGCGAACGCGCTTAAGCATGTACTTCACCATGGCTTCGGAGGTCCGGCCAAACTCATCGGCCCCGGCGGCTTTGTACAAACGGTCAAACGTTTCATCCACCACCATCCACTCTTCGTCAATGACCGAAGAAATGGCGTCACGCGGCGTGGTTACCACATTGGAGCGGGCAATGACGACAAATTGGCCGTCGGGATGCAACAAGCCCAAATCCACGCAATAGGCGTGATCCGCGGCCCATACGTTGATATACCAGTTGGTGGCTTCTTCATTGATTTGAATATCCATAAAACGGTTGGCATTGGAGCCGTCGAAATCCACTCCGGTTACGTCGTACACGCGCAGGATCAATTTAACTTGACCGCCGGAAATTTGCGTAATGACTTCCGCTTGCTTTTCCGCCGTTAAATCCCAGTAGGAAAAACACCAATAAGGATCGCGTATCATAAGCACGATGCGGGTTTCACTGTAACGGTCTTGCCAGTATCCGGGTTGCGGCATCGGGGCTACCGAGGGGGCGGAGGCAATTGAGAAGTCCGGAGTTTGCGGCGTGCGTACCGATTCCACCAAGGATTTTGCGGTTTGCAGGGCGGCAATCACTTCCGGAGATTTTTTCTCCTTAACCGCTTTGCTTGCCGTTTTTTTAATGGTGGTCTTTTTAACCGCAACTTTTTTTTCAGCTGTTTTTTCCACCGTTTTTTTTACGGTTTTCTTGACAGCCTTTTTTTCCGTCGTCTTTTTTTCCATGGAGACGCCTCCTCCCGCCAGGGTTACGGCAGGGGATTATTATTTGATTACACTAACGGTAAATTGAATAAATACTTGAATATTATTGAATAATTTCTTTCAATTCCTTGCCGGGACGAAACTTAGGCGCACGCTTCGCCGGTACTTGAACCGATTCCCCGGTTTTAGGATTGCGCGCCAACCGCGCTTTTTTTTCTTTAACCACAAAGGTACCCAAACCGGCCACGGAAACTTTTTTACCTTCTTTTAAAGCATTTTGGATGGTGGAAATAAGTTTATCCAACATTTTTTCGATTTCGCGTTTGGGCAGACCTAAGCCTTCAGCAACTTTATCGATTAATTCTACTTTGGTCATTCCAGACCTCCTTCAATATGAAACTTGCAAATTTTTTGTAAAGTACCATAGAATAAACCACGCCGTCAAGTCCAAATTCAAAAAAAACATTTAAAACATAACACTTTCCTTGTATTTTTAAAATCTCCAGCTCAAGAAAAGTTGCGGTTAACGCATCAAACCATCCTCCGAAAAACTTGATTGGACAATAACATGCCCCGGTCAGTCAGGCGCAGCCTGTTTTGAATTTCTTCAAGCAACCCTTCATCCAAACTTGGTTGAATGGCTTCATGATACAACTGGGACCACGTTGCGCCAAAAAGGCGTTTGACCATGTTTACGCTTACACCTTGCGTCAAACGCAATCCCAAAATTAAACGTTCAGCCGCTTTCTTTTTTCCGGTTATTTTTTCAAAATCTTTAATTGGCAATTTTCCGGTTTCCAAATTTTGGCAATAATTCAAAGGATCTTCTTGGTTCCAACTCCGCCGGCCTTGTAAAAACGAATGCGCTGCGGATCCCAAGCCCAGATAGGGTTGGTACTCCCAATAAATGCAATTATGCCTGCATTTTTTACTGTTTTTTGCGAAGTTGGATAATTCATATTGAAAAAAACCACAGGTTTTAAGCCGACTTTGACAAAATTCATACATATCAGCAACCAAGTCATCATCCGGCAAAGGCAATTCCCCGCGTTCTACAGTCAAGGCCAAGGGAGTGCCGGGCTCCAGTGTCAAGCCATACAAGGAAAGATGATCCGGCTCCCACTGCAAAAGCTCCTGCATGTCGGCTTGAAACTCCGCAAACGTTTGCCCGGGCAATCCATACATTAAATCACAGGAAATATTTGCAAAACCCGTTGCCCGGGCGCCGGCCATCCATTGCCGCGCTTGCTCCGCGGTATGCAGCCTTCCCAACATGGTTAAAAAACGGTCTTGGGTGCTTTGCACGCCCAGGGACAACCGATTAATTCCAAGTTGTTGCCAAGCCTGCAAATCAGCGGGGGTCGAGGTGGCGGGATTAACTTCAAGGGTAATTTCCACATCCGGTGCGCAGGCAACCCGGGCGGTTAATGTTTTTAAAATATCCGCGAGCTGATGCGGGCGAAAAAGCGAGGGCGTGCCGCCGCCGAAATAAATCGAATCCACGGTTCCTTGGGCGCGTTGTTGGATCTCGATTTTCAGGGCGTTCACATACCGGTCAAGCCATTCCGGAGCAGGCAAGGGTATGGAGGCAAAATCACAGTAAGCGCATTTGGCCAAACAAAAAGGCAGATGGATGTAAATCCCCCGCCGGAGATGAGGCCTCGGCATGGCTATTTAATAATCCTCCAGCGGTCTATGGGCCAATACACCACCCACGCTTTGCCTTTGATCATTTTACGCGGTAAAAATCCCCAGAAACGGGAATCCTTGGAAAAATCGCGATTATCCCCCATCATAAAATAAGCATCAGCCGACACGGTCACGGGCCCAAAATAATCCCGGGGATTTTTTACTTCAGGCGGAATAACCTGCAAGTCATGGTGCACCACGTACGTTTCCTCTTGCGCCTGCCCATTGACGTACAACTTTTTCTCTTTCACTTCAATGACATCCCCGGGCACGCCCACACAACGTTTGATAAAATCTTTGCTGGGGTCCTCGGGATATTGAAACACGATTATATCCCCGTGCTTCGGGTCGCGTAAGCGCAAAATAGTTTTATCCGTAAAAGGAATCTTCGTTCCGTAGAGAAATTTATTCACCAGCAAATGATCGCCGATCAACAGGGTGTTTTCCATGGAACCGGAGGGGATTTTAAAGGCCTGCACCGCAAACGTGCGTATCACCAAAGCCAGCATGATGGCCACCATGCCGGAATCAACGTATTCCAATATCACATTGTCCTTGGCCACTTTAAACACAAAGCGCAGGACGACCTCGGCCAAAACCAACCCCACCATGATGCCGTAAAAAATCACTTCCGCAGCCTCTGCGGCCTTCAGCCAATTCCACATAACGCTTTCCGCCTTTTTAAAATTATTTCAACGCCCGCCAACGGGTCAGGGGCCAATAAATCACCCACGCCTGTCCTTGAATTTTTTTGCGCTGCACAAAACCCCAAAAACGCGAATCAAAGGAAGCGTCGCGGTTGTCTCCCATCATAAAATAAGCATCAGCCGGGACGGTAACGGGCCCAAAATTATCCCTGGTGGTCAAAAGCGCGGGTAAATTGCGCAAATCGCGATTGATGACATACGGCTCGATCACCTGCTTGCCATTCACCAGCAAGACCTTATCCTTCACCTGGATCGTATCTCCGGGAATGCCGATGCAGCGTTTGATGAAAATATCCTTAGGCGGCGGAAAGCCGGACTGGAACACAATGATGTCGCCGCGCTTGGGATCTTTGAAGGTAAGCACGCGTTTGTCCGTAAACGGCACCTTGGTGCCGTACACGAATTTACCGACCAAGAGATGATCGCCGATCAACAGTGTATTGGTCATGGATTCGGAAGGCACTTCAAACGCCTGCATAAAAAGCGTCCGTATCACCAGGGCCAGCACGATGGCGATGAACCCGGAGTCCACATACTCCCGGATTTTATTTTCTTTTTTCATTTTCAAGATCCAAACCACCAGGATTTCCCCCAGGGTTAACCCAACCAACAATCCATAAAAAATCAAATCCGCCCTCTGGGCTGTTTTTATCCATTCAAACATGATGGGTTCCTTTCCCATAGTGAATTAACACTGCCTCTGCGTTTTGGAAATGATTGTCATTTCGAGCGAAGCGAGAAATCTGATTCACGCGTTGCTTTCAGATTTCTCGCTTCGCTCGAAATGACAACATGTTCTTAATCATCAATTTTCAAAACCGCCAAAAACGCCTCTTGCGGTATTTCAACATTGCCCACATGCTTCATGCGGCGCTTGCCTTCTTTTTGTTTTTCCAGCAATTTCCGTTTGCGCGAAATGTCACCGCCGTAGCATTTGGCCAAAACATCCTTGCGCAAGGCGCGCACGGTTTCGCGGGCAATGACCCGGGCGCCGATCGCGGCTTGAATCGGCACTTCAAATTGCTGCCGCGGTATGATGCTTTTAAGTTTTTCCGCCAACTGGCGCCCGCGTGTCTCCGCAAAATCCTGATGTGAAATAAACGAAAGCGCATCCACCGGTTCGGCATTAACCAAAATATCCACCTTAACCAATTTTTCGCGGCGGTATCCGGCCAATTCATAATCCAAGCTGGCATATCCGCGGGTGCGCGATTTCAGCTGATCAAAAAAGTCCAAAATCACTTCCACCAAAGGCAGGTGATACGTCAACTTCACCCGGGTGACATCCAGGTATTCGGTATTCAGGTATTGACCGCGCCGTTCCTGCGACAATTGCATGACGGCACCCACATAATCATTGGGCACTAAAATAGTAACCATCATATAGGGTTCTTCAATATAATCCACTTCGGATAAATGCGGCAGCTTGACCGGGTTGTCAATCTCCAGCATTTCTCCGTCGGTTTTATGCACGCGAAAAATAACCGAAGGCGCAGTGGCAATCAATTCCAGATTGTATTCGCGTTCCAAGCGTTCCTGGATAATCTCCATGTGCAGGAGCCCTAAAAAACCGCAGCGGAAGCCAAACCCTAAAGCTGCGGAATTTTCCGGGGCAAAACTCAGCGAAGCATCGTTGAGTTTTAATTTTTCCAACGCATCGCGCAGGGCATTGAATTCTCCGGCTTCAATGGGAAAAAGGCCGCAAAAGACCATGGGCTTCACTTCTTTAAAGCCGGGCAACGCCTCGGCCGTGGGACGCAAACTATCGGTAACCGTATCCCCGACTTTCACGTCCGCAATGGTCTTGATGCCGGCGATGATGTAGCCCACTTCCCCGGCCGACAACTGACCCACGGGCATGGCTGCGGGTGTGAAAAAGCCCACCTCGTCGACTTCATAGGACGTGGCCGTGGCCATCATATGGATATGCATACCCTTGCGGATCGTCCCTTCTTCCACGCGAATGTATGCGATCACGCCGCGATAGGTGTCGAAATGGGAATCGAACACCAAGGCCTTCAACGGCGCGTTCTCATCTCCCCCAGGAGCCGGAATTTCCTTCACAATGGCTTCCAAAATCAGATCCACACCCACGCCGGTTTTGGCTGACGCGGAAATCGCCGTATCGGCCGGAATGGCCAAAGCTTCCTCAATTTGATGCTTGACCACCTCGGGGCGGGCCGAGGGCAAATCCACTTTATTGAGCACGGGGATGATATGCAGATTGTGCGCAATGGCCTGCTCGGCATTTGAAAGCGTCTGCGCCTCCACGCCCTGCACCACATCCACCACCAGCAACGCGCCCTCGCAGGCTGACAGCGAACGGCTGACTTCGTAATTGAAATCCACGTGCCCGGGCGTGTCGATCAAATTAAATTGATACGTTTGCCCGTCCGGGGAATGGTACATCAGGCGGACGGCCTTGGCCTTGATGGTGATCCCGCGCTCGCGCTCCAAATCCATGTCATCCAGGAGCTGCTCGCGCATATCCCGTTTGGCCACGGTTTGGGTATACTCCATCAACCGGTCCGCCAGCGTGGATTTGCCGTGGTCGATGTGCGCTATAATGCTGAAATTGCGTATGTTCGGATTGCTCATAATTATTTTTTCGCGGCCGGTGTGTTGCTCTCGGCATTAGGCGTATTGGACGCCGCTTCCGGAAGCTTTTCCACCACCGGCAAATACATAAATTTGATAAATGCATCGCGGGGGGCATCCTGCGCGCATTTCACTTTCACGGCAATCATCTGCTGCCCGCCGTTTTTCAAAAATCTTTGATCCGTGCGGCATTTGAGGGTCACGGAACGCGCGCCTCCGGCCGAAACCGTTCCAATCATCTTGCTCCCGCTTTCGATCTCCAGGCGCGGCAGAGGAAGCATTTCCACGGCCACGGCCGTGATCGAGTTGCCTTGGTTGTTGGTTACTTCGACCCGGATATCGGCCGGTTGATTCAAAACCAATTGCTTCGGACCTGTAAGTTTCACGCTGTATGAAATACGCCCAACTTGGGAACGCAGTTCCGAAAACGTTGCCGCGCCGCTAAGCACCCACTCCATGGTGCCGAACGGCCCCCGGGAACCGTAATGCGCGCGGGCCACGTCGTGCCAAAAAAGGCCGAAACTTTCACAGAGCGGCTGCATACCTTTCAACGCCGCCATCTGGCGGTCAAAATGCTCCTGCGTGCTCGGCGGATTCAGCGTGCGTCCCAGCAAATTATGGTCCACGCATTCGCCGATTACCAACGTCAGTTTGCTGCGCTGCAGATAGGTCTCCCAATCCTTGATCATATTGGGAAAGCTTTCTTTGGGCAGCGAATAAAACATGGGGGAATTGAAATTAATGCCCGCATCCCGCATCATGCCCACATCCTGGCCATGCTCATGTCCGGTCACCCATCCCAGGGAAAATACCCAAATGGGTTTGGTGGGCTTGACCTCGCCGATGACGTGGGTTACCACGGTTGCCACCTTGTGCGCGCGCCACCATTCAAAACGCTCGCGCACTGTCCGGGTGCGCGTTACTTCAATCAAGCGCGCCATCCATAAACTTTTTTCCTGGGCCGGGAGCGACGCCCAATTTCCCGGCACCGGGATGTTCATATCACGCACGAACTCATCGGCAAATTCATAGCCGCCGAAGTCCGTGCGCATATAGTCCAAGCCCATAAAATCAATTTCCGGGGACGCTTCAAATTCTTTCAGCAAATTGATGATGTCCTGCACGCGTTTTTCGCAGCCCAGTGAAACATAGTGCAAATTGCGCAAGGTGTCGGTTTTTTTATCATAGCCGGTGGTAAATTGATACCCCGTGGCTTCCACATTTTTTCCGATCACCACAAACGCGGTGATCCAGGCACCGTATTTCAAATTGTTTTCGTGCGCATACTGCCCTACTTTTTTCGCGAAGTTAAGCGACCCGGCGGGCCAGGGAAAATTTTCTTTTTTAAACGTGCCCCAAACCTGCGTCTGCCCAATGCACTCCCAAAACGCATCCGCCCCCATAAAATCAGCCCAGCGGATCATATTCTTCCAGGACTTAGGCTCGCCAGGGGCCAACCCCGGCGTGGCCCAGGGCCCCTGTTTACCGCCTTCGTCGGTTACGACCGAAAATCCTTTGGGCAAAACAAACGGTTCTTTGCCCTGAATGGCAAACTCAGCCTCGGTGGTCTCGGTCGTGCCGTCGGCTTGCAGTACGTCCACATGCACTTCATAATCACCCAGTACGGGATTGAACGGAATGGGCCAGACGCCTTTCCAGTTTCCCGCCGAATCTTTTTTCAAAATAATTTTTTTCAGATTGCCCACAGACACAATCTGCTTTTGGTTCTGCCAAACCGTCGCTTCCAATTGCGCCGGATAGGCGCTGGCGGTCTCGCTCTGGCTTAAACTGGCCGCCACATCCACCAGCTCATAGCGCCAGTAAGCATCCTTGCCCGTATTCAATTCCAAGCCCCAAGCTTGCATGGTACAAACCAAACCCGCAATCATGCCCATACTTAAAACCATTTTTCTCAACAACGCCATCCTCCTGAATCCAAATGTTCTTCTAAAAATCAAAACTTATTCACCGCAGAGGCGCAGAGTTCGCAGAGAAAATCTTTGGGAAGCAAAAGTCATTTCCTTGGTAGACTTTTCTGCGTACTCCGCGCCTCTGCGGTGAATATGGATTTTATTCGACAGTAACACTCTTGGCCAAATTTCGCGGTTGATCCACATCGCATCCCCGCTTGACGGCCACATGGTACGCCAGGAGCTGCAAGGGAATCACATTGACAATCGGGCTGAGCGACTCTTCGATGGCCGACATCTCGATGGTCCAATCGGCTTTTTTCCGCACCTCGCGGTTGCCTTGGGTTACCAACGCCAGCACCGAACCATCGCGCGTTTTCACTTCCTGTATGTTGCTCATGACTTTTTCCAGCACCGAAGAATTGGTGGCAATAGTCACCACGGGCATGCGCCCGTCAATGAGCGCAATGGGGCCGTGCTTCATTTCTCCTGCCGGATACCCTTCGGCATGGATATAGGAAATTTCCTTCAGCTTCAGGGCGCCTTCCAGGGCGATTGGGTAATTAATTCCCCGGCCCAGGTATAAAAAGTCTTTATGCTTAAACAGTTTCGTTGCCAACTCCTGGATATGGGCATCGGTCTTCAAGGCCCGTTCCAGCATGCGGGGTACGCCGCGCAGCCGGTCCATATGCGCCGTGGCTTTGGCCCCGGATAAGTTTCCGGATTTGCGCCCCAGGTACAGTGCCAACAAATGCAGTGCCGTCAATTGCGCGGTGAATGCTTTGGTGGAAGCCACGCCGATTTCCGGACCCGCGTGCGTGTACAGCGTGCCGTGCGCCTCGCGGGTCATGGACGATCCCACCACATTGCAGATGGTAAGGGTTTGCGCCTTGCGGCGTTTGGCTTCCTGCAGTGCGGCCAACGTATCGGCGGTTTCGCCGGATTGGCTGATCAGCACCACCAGGCTTTGACGGTCCACCAAGGGCGAACGGTACCTGAATTCCGAGGCAAAATCCACCTCGGTGGGAATGCCCGCCATGCTTTCAATTAAAAACTTCCCCACCAACCCTGCGTGCCAGGAAGTTCCGCAGGCAATTAAAAACACGCGGCGAAAATTTTTCACCAGTGCCGCGGATAAATTCGCATCATCCAAAACCACTTCCCCGCCCAAGCCGGTCACGCGGCCGCGCAAGGTGTCTTCCATAACCTGCGGCTGCTCATAAATTTCCTTGAGCATGAAATGCTTATACCCGCCTTTTTCCGCCTGAATGGCGTCCCAGGTAATGTGCTCGGGTTTCCGCTTTTGCACTTGGCCGGCGGCCGAGGTGATCTTCACACCCTGGGGCGTCAAGGTCACCAGTTCATTGTCATGAATGTACAGCATCTCGCGGGTATGGGCCAACAGAGCCGGAACATCCGAAGCAACGAAAAATTCTTTTTGCCCCAACCCCACGATCAAAGGGCTGCCGCGGCGGGCGGCGACTATTTTTTGCGGCTCGCGCTGGCTGACCACGCCCAACGCATAGGTGCCTTTGACGCGGCCCACGGCCCGGCGCACCGCGGTTTCCAGCGGAGTGCCTTTGCGGTAATATTTATCAATCAAGTGGGCAAACACTTCCGAGTCCGTATCGGACGCGAAACAATACCCTTCTTTTTCCAATTCCATGTGCAACACCCGGTCATTCTCAATGATGCCGTTGTGCACCACGGCCAGAGTGCCGTCCATGTTCGTATGCGGGTGGGCGTTCTCCTCGCTCGGGCGCCCATGGGTGGCCCAGCGGGTATGGCCCAAACCCACCAATGATTTTAAAGGCGCTTGCGCGACCCGCTGGACCAATTTATTCAGTTTGCCTTGGCAGCGGCGCAGTTCCAGCTTGCCCTTTGAAATGACCGCCAGGCCCGCCGAATCATATCCCCGGTATTCCAGTTTTTGCAGTCCATCCAATAAAATCGGAACCGCTTCCTGTTGTCCCACGTATCCGACAATTCCGCACATAATGCACCTCTCAGGGGGCGACCACCGGTCGCCCCTACATGTTCTTCTATTCTACCAATGACAGCATTTCACGGATGGCCATGTCCAGACCCACGAACACGGAACGCGCGATGATGGAATGGCCGATGTTCAAGTCTTCCACGCCGGGCAAATCCGCCACGGGTTTTACATTCCGGTAATTCAAACCGTGTCCGGCATTCACGCGCAGTCCCTGCGACAGGGCCGCTTCGGCTCCGGTCAGCAAATGAGCATATTCTTTTTCCCGCGCCAAATCGCCCGACGCCAAGGCATAACGCCCGGTGTGCAGTTCCACCACATCCGCGCCTACGGTCCGTGCCGCTTCCACTTGCCGCAGCTCGGGGTCGATGAACAACGAAACCACGATATTGGCCGCGTGCAACTTCTGACAGACAGCGCGCAACCGGTCCACGTTGCCTGCAACATCCAGGCCGCCCTCGGTGGTCAACTCCTGGCGTTTTTCCGGAACCAACGTGCATTCCTCTGGTTTCACTTTGCAGGCAATCGCAGTCATTTCGTCGGTGGCGGCCATTTCCAAATTCAATTTGGTATGCACCACTTGCCGCAACAGCTCAATGTCCCGGTCCTGAATATGCCGCCGGTCCTCGCGCAAATGCGCGGTAATGCCCGAAGCGCCTGCCAATTCCACCAAAATGGCGGCCGCAATGGTATCCGGCTCGTGCCCGCCGCGCGCTTGGCGCAGCGTGGCAATGTGATCAATGTTTACGCACAGGTTAGCCATGTTAAAGTTCTCCTTTTTCCGTCGCCTATTGTATCGTCCACAGCATCCGCGATGCGTTGGCCCCAGCGCAAAGCCGCGTCGCGGGTCTCGGCTTCCACCATGACGCGCGCCACGGGTTCGGTTCCCGAATAACGCAAATTCACGCGGCCCCGGTCTTGCAACTCGCGCCGGGCCGCCGCCGCTTCCTGCTTAACCTTGGGCAAGCTGAGCAGCTCCGGGCGTTTGGAAACCGAAATGTTGATCAGCACTTGCGGAAAATCCTGCCACGCCCCGGCCAATTCCGCCAAGGAGCGGTCCGTGGCGCACATGACACTCAATACTTCGAGGGCCGTCACCAACCCGTCACCTGTGAGCAACAAGGCCGGAAGCAGCATATGACCGGACTGTTCCCCGCCCAGCGCGGCGCGGAATTTCGTCATCAACTGTGCCACGTAACGGTCCCCGACCGCGGCGCGGTGCAATTGAATGCCCTTGCTTTTTAAATAGACTTCCAAGCCCAAATTGCTCATGACCGTGGCCACCACGTGCTTGCCCGGTAATTTTTTCCGGTGCGCATAGTGTAAAGCCAAGATGCCCAACATGCGGTCCCCGTTGACCACCGCGCCTTTTTCATCGGTCAAGATGACCCGGTCGCCGTCGCCGTCAAATGACAAACCCGCGTCAGCTTGCAGCCTGCGCACCGCGGCCGAGGCCTTTTCAGGATGCAACGAACCGCACTGGTCGTTAATGTTAAGCCCGTCCGGCTGATCGGCCAGATAATTCACTTTCAACCCCAAACCCTGAAAAACCGTGGGAGCCGTGCGGCAGGTTGCGCCATTGGCCAAATCCGCAACCAGCCGCAAACCCGATAATTTCGCTTGCTTGAAATGCCTCACCCAATCATCCGTGTATCTCAGTGCGGCTTCGGCAGCCAAAGAATTGACGTTCCCCACCTGCACCCCGGTTTTTACCGGCGCGGGAGACGTTCTGGCCATTTCTTTTTCCAAAGCCTGCTCCAGTGGGGTAGGAAATTTCCCGCCCTCGGCTGAAAAATACTTGATGCCATTATCATGCGCCGGATTATGCGAAGCGGAAATCACAATGCCAGCATCCAAACCATAGTGCCGCGT
Organism: Candidatus Goldiibacteriota bacterium; assembly: GCA_020052235.1. Taxonomy (GTDB): domain Bacteria; phylum Oederibacteriota; class JAAXVQ01; order JAAXVQ01; family JAAXVQ01; genus JAAXVQ01. The sequence continues at coordinate 6,308 of JAGVPM010000184.1, read as the reverse complement.
CAGATGCGAGACCGCCGGCGTGGGAATAACCCCGAAAGAAACCACATCCGCGCCGCCGCTGGACAAGCCCGCCGTCAAGCCCGCAGCCAGCATGCCCGAGGAAATACGCGTATCCCACCCCAACCCAATTTGCACGCGGCGCCGTAACTTACGTCCCAACAATATAGCCGTCGCTTCGCCCAAAGCCAAGGTCCGCCGCGCGGACAAAGGCCCAACATTGGCCTCACCGCGTATGCCGTCCGTGCCGAATAATTTCGGAATAATTTTCCCCATTGCCTCACCTTTTTTTATGCCATACGTTCACTTGCATTGAAACGAATTTAACTCTATTTTTAAGGGTTTTCCTGCTTGGTGTCTATGCGCGTGCGCCGGTAAAATTCCCGAATATTGGGCGGTATCTTAGCACAGCGGCAGGTGGAGAGCAAACAAAACCTATCACCGATAATACAAAACCCCAAGCATCCGGCTAAAGGGAAATTTCGCAGCGAAGACTATCAGGCCGCAACTAGAAATATCCCTTTAGTCGGATGCACCGCGCGCGTAATAGGATACGATTGTGATCCATCAGTTACTCGCGCCGGATAAAAGCCCCGCAGTTATTTTCATTCATTCCATTTGATTTTTTTGGTTATTCATTTATCCAATTTTCAATTTGAATAAATTGGCTATAATGACTGACATTATTAGTCACCATAATACAATCAAAACGTTTTGCAATAGATGCGTTTAAAATGTCAAAATCTCCTACGACTTTCCCTTTCAGCAGAGCTTCCGCTTTTAATTTCGAAAAAACTTCCCACACTTTTTCATCTAAATCTAAAACCCCAACTTTAGCGGCAAATTCATTGATTCTTTGTAGATTAATAATTGATTGCGTATTTTTGTTAGCTAGAACTTTCAATTCGGCAATTGTGAGGACGGATACTCTAATTCTTTCAATTCCTTTTTTTACAAAAACACTATTTAAATTATATTTTCCCCTGAGAAAATAAGAACTAATGTCAGTATCAATAAGATAATATTTCATTCCGCAGACATATTTTTTGAAATAATAAGTCTGGATTGATATAAATTTTCTAAATTTTCCTCTTCATCGCCAAAAACGTTCCACGAACCATATAAATCAATACTACCCACATAAGGTTTGCTTGTAGCAATAGCGAGCGCGACGGTTCCATAATTAAATTCAGGTATATAATTAGTAAATTCTTGCATAGCACCCGTGATAACCGCTACATTATTTGTAAGTTTTATTTCTTTAGTCATCATATTCACCCTCCTGCCCTGTAATAGCTGAATAAAAAGTTTTATGGCGCGCCCATCTAAAATTTCTGTCTGTCGTAATGAAACCAATTTCTATTGAACCACCACATGAAGGTGGTCCGAATCTAAATTTTTGGGCTTTAATGGTTATATGTAAATATGAATTAATAAAATCAATTGCTTCTCTAATTGGTAAATCTTGGAACCCTGCCGTTATATATTTTTGGGCAATCGGATTAAAAATCGCATCAAATTCTTCCGGTGATTTTTGGAACTGATTTGAATAACTTTGTTTTAGTTCTTCTCTCAGCCTAGGATCAAACCCCCAAAAAACGCGAGAAAAAAAAATAGGATCTCCAGCAAAAACACACGCCCCTTGCTGCAATGGTTTTTTCTCAAGCGTCCCTTGAGAAAATTCAATTTGAAAACATTCGGGTTTATGCGTATTTGGATTCCACCCGCCGAAAAAATATCCAATTAAAGGAAACGCCGCTTGTTGACCAACTTCTTCTCGAATAATCTTAATAAATAAATCCGAAGCTTGATCAACCGTTGTATCTTTATTTATTTTATCAGCTAGACGGGCAACAGCAGTTCTATGACTGATGTTTCCGAGGCTTGCACTTCCATATGTACAAATCCCCAATCTCGAATTATCCCCAATTTCAAATATCTTTTGCGCGTGATTAAGGAGTTGTGCAACACCTTTACCTTGAGGTGTATTTACTTCAACTGTCGAAGAACTATCCGCCCCAAAAACAACACCATCAGAAACTAAATATGCGGCAGCAATAGTCATAATTTCCTCATTATATATCTGATTTATAATAATGCAATAATTTAACCTAATTAGACTTATTCTGTAAACCTTTAAATTCAATACTACAGGCGCGCGTAGTTGCATGAGCCGAACTTGCTGTGAAAATTGAGGGACGTAGTTCAGTTGACCAGTTAACTTTTTTTCGAAAAAATCTTTCACCACGTTCACAAGCTTGCGTTACGCCCGATTTGCTTAAGCAGAAATGTCCTGCAATTTCCGTAATTTTCATGCCTAAATCCCTTCGGCAAAAAAAGCACAACCGTTGTTTAAATTCGTGTAACAGCAAAATGATAATGTCCTAATTGAGCAAAGTCTCATGTCCTGTTCTCTACAATAATACCCCCGGATGGGGGTGGTTATGGTGGAAGAAGCGGATATTTTTACAATGAAACGATCAAAAATTAAACGGTTGCAGATGATTGAAAAGGTTTTCGCGCAGAATATCAAGCAAAAGGTTGCCGACGACATTTTAGGGATTACAGAGCGGCAAGTACGAAGACTAGTATTCTGCCAATTGATTCCATTTCTGAACCTCCCGAAACAAGTAAGCTATTTATTCGTTTTTCCTTATTCTTCTGACAAGTTGTTTCAGGTTTCGTTGCGTTTTTTTAAAATAATTTTGCCACCAACAAAGAGTGAAGTTAGCAGCCTCTCGCAGGCCAAGCGACGCACAGTCGGGGGTTAAACAAATCAAACACAATGGCAGTTATATGATAAAGATTGATGATAACAGGGTTAACTATTTTGAATAAAAAGTAATTAGGCAGGATACACAATCCCGTCTGATGTCTAAAATCCCATACCCAATTCACAACCTATAACAGCCGTTAATCCTGAATAAGGTGCAAGCAGATCTCCGTTATAGCGATTCATGATAGGACCACCCATGCCCCAAGAGTAGCCCACTCCGATATAAGGAGAAACCACAAAACCCACACGATCTCCGGAAATAAATTTCCATCCCACTTCTGCCAACATATTTACATTCATCAATGATTTCCCAGCTTCATTGTAGTAGCTGTTTATAAACTCTACCGTTGGACCGAACCATAACCCGCGTGGGGCGCAGAACTTTTCCAAGGGGAAAAAACGAAAAGCTCCTTCCGCGCCAATGATGGTGCGAATCTGATCACCAGTACTCATATTATAATTTGCTAGCCAAGCAAATTTGAGCCCCGCGACCAATGAGGTATTACGGCTAATCATCCGCTCATATCGCAAAGTAGCAGTGCCAGCTAATAATCCCAATGGTTCATTAGTGATGTCATTTTTGATTTTATTGGACGCACCCCTAAGTTTCGATCTTTCCATAGGTAGCGTCGGGTTGAACTCAGAGTTAGCAGCTACCGAGTTGGATAATGCTATGGCGGTTGTATCCGAACTTGGTTCGGCCCCGGCAGTTCCTGTTTCAGCCCAGCTCGAAATAAGTCCCAAGTGGAATATACAGGTCAACATGATTGAAATGCATATAAATAGTTTCATATTTTCCCTCTCAACGGGGTGCACTCCATCCCTTTTCTTAGTTTGACAGGATATTTAAAATTTCATTGCACTTTTTTATTATATTTTTCACTGCGAGCAGGATCCGTTTCTCCGGCTTCGGCAAAACCTTTTTCCCGAAGCCGGCACGATTCGCAAATTCCGCAGGAAATCCCTATTGTAACAAGACGAGGATACTAAAGTCCTCCCCGTTCTCAGCAGGTGCAGAAATAGCGCCCTCGCCGTCTGTTAAAAAATCTAAAATATATAAAAATGAATCATCCCATTGATATCCGGTTGCCAGGAATACGACGTGCCGTTGGATCGGGTTGTGCCGGCTGTATCCTTTTGCACACCGCCGCTGATGGAAAATCCCAAATTTTTAAAAGCCACCCAACCATAGCCGAACCCGATGGAAAAAGGCTGCCTGACCGTGCCTTGATCCAGCGCATACGTTGCGCCCCCATAGGTGAAAAAACGCTGATAGCGGAAACGCACCAGATCAAATTGTACTTGGGCGGCAAAAAAATGGCCCTCGCGATTTGGAAACGGCATACCGGAAAATACAACCGCACCATAATAAAAATTATACAAAATGCTTAATCCGGCGTCGACGTTATCATTGGCGCTGATATTCGCGCCATTTCCGGCACTAAAACCCAAACCCAATGTGCGCGTGGAATAAAAACTGGGCCCGTGATACATTTCAAAATTATTTTCCGCAGGCGCAACTTCACCTTGAGATAACGGTTTGCTGCAGGCGACGCTCTCCACCGGTTTTCCGGACTGATTTTGATCCTCGCCCAGGACGGTAAAGCTCTCCACTTTTTCACGGGCAATACTCATAACCCCGGCCGCGGATTCAAATTCCATAGTCTGAGCATTCACCGCCAGTATTTTACCTTTGATAATCGAACCGTCTTTAAGGCATACTGTATCCCCAAAAGCGACACCTGCCATACTTAGCCAACCGCTGATTAAAAACAACTTAAACCCATTTCGCAACCACATAAGCATTCTCCTTGGATTGAATTGACGCAAATACGTTATTGCCGGATTTAAAATATATAAAAATGAACCATGGCATTGACATCCCACTTCCATGTGACTTGGGAGCCATTATCTTGCGTTGCAAAATCTCTAAGGAAACCGCTGTTGAGTGAAAGGCCGATGTCTTTAAACACCACCAAGCCATACCCCAAACCCAAGCCGAAATTTTGATCCAGGTTTCCTTTGGTGCGGTAAACGGCAGCGCCCGCATACGTATAAACGCGCTGAAACCTAAATTGCACCAAATCAAATTGCGCCTGCGTACCGAGCATATAGCCGTCAGAATCCGTCAACGGTGTTCCAGCCAGGACAAACGACCACGGTGAATTGCTGTAGATGGCACTTAATCCAACGCCGCTGGTAAACCCGGCGGCAAACCCTAAGCCCAAAGTACGTTTGGCATAAAAACTCGGCCCATGATAAACCGCAAAATCATTTTCCAAAGTTGGTGCATCCGGCGGCGGGGGTGTTTTAGTGGGTGCGGCCTTGACTGTGGTGAACGCTTCAACTTTTTTCCGGTCAATTTTTAAAATCCCGCCCGCTGTCTCAAATTCAATTTCCTGGGCACTCATGGCCAGCAAGTTCCCCTTGAGGATTGATCCATCTTTGAGGCAAAGCGTATCGCCCAAGGCTAAACCCGCCACCCCCATAAAACAGACTGTTAGAAATAATACGAAACCATTGCGTGTCATTATTTTCCTCCTGGATGATAAACACATTTAAAAACTTAGTCGCAACCCGCGGGCAGGATCCGTTTCTCCGGCTTCGGCAAACCCCTTTTCCCGCAGCCGACATGATTCGCATACCCCACAAGATTTCCCCTCGGGTGAGGGATTGTAGCAAGACGAGGTTAGCGAAAAATCCACGCGCAGGTCCTTGCCCAAGCGGATAATTTCCGCCTTGGACAAGTGCAGCAAAGGCGCCTGAATATGCAGTTTCCACCCTGCTTGGACTCCGTCCCGCGTGGCCAGTACGGCTAATTTCTCAAAGGCCTCAAAATATTCCGGGCGGCAATCCGGATAACCGGAGTAATCCACGGCATTGGCGCCGATAAAAATGGCTTCCGCGCCCAACACCTCGGCCCAGGCCAGGCCCAGCGACAGAAAAATCGTATTCCGCGCCGGGACATAGGTGGCGGGAATGCCCGCAGCGCCGATTTCCTCGCGCGCCTCGGGTACGGGAATAGCGTCGGTTAATGCCGAGCCGCCGAACGCGCGCAGGTCCACGGCCATGATTTTATGCTCCTCGGCGCTTAAACCCGCAGCCACTTTGCGCGCCCGCTCAATTTCAATCCGGTGCCGCTGCCCATAATCAAATGTCAAAGCATACGCCGCATACCCTTCCCTCCGGGCGTACGCCAGCGTTACAGCCGAATCCAAGCCGCCGGATAAAAGCACCACGGCTTTTTTGGGTTTGGTTTCTTGCATGCCCTTTCACCTCGCTACTTTCACAATATTTTCACGCATTATACGCTTTCAACAGGCCCTTGTGTGTATTTTCACAATACGGAATTTTCACTTGCAACTTTATATCCAAAGCGGGAAACTTACAATACAGTTGCGTTTCGAAAAATGATTGTAATTTCGAGCGCAGCGAGAACTACGTGCGCCGGTCCAAGGCGGCCACCCGCTACGATTCATGACGGCCACCTGTTACGATCCAAGGCGGCCACCCGTTACGATTCATGACGGCCACT
>JAGVPM010000090.1 GCA_020052235.1 Candidatus Goldiibacteriota bacterium | reverse complement strand
GGCAGAGGCGGAAATGCTCCCCCGGCTGCAGCTTTGCAGCGTGCCGTATGCGCTGAATGTGGCTAATGGCACGATTGGGAGATCCAAGTTAGTGGCAGGGGCTGTCGGAACCACCACACTTGCTGATGGCGCTGTGACTGCGGCTAAAATCAGCAGTTTGCCGGTAATTGGCGGCGCTAATATTGCGTTAGAGTCAATTTCCTTTTCTCACATTATCGATAGAACCATCCGGCATTATGAAATTGGTTTGGGGGAGGTATATGGAGAAAACATTGCCGCTGGGTCGGTTGACCAAGGCAAAGCGCCTTTTGCGCCAGTTGTAAATCTCGGGGTTTCTCAGCCTAAGATTGCAATCGGGATAGGAACGACGGATGGTGCCAATGGTGGTTTTGCGACGGTAAGTTTAGCCGCATATGGGTTTACGATGACGCCCATAATTGTTTGTACGGCCGTACCTGGAAATAATACCCGATCAATGATGATAGCGAGTCAAGATGCTACCGGATTTGTAGCCTATGTTCGTGATGACACCAATAATGGTAGTTTTACTGTTAATTTTAATTGGATAGCTATAGGATGGTAAATAAACACTAAAATGAAAATGAGGGGAAAAATCAGTGAGAACAATAAAAAAAATTATTAAAAGAACATTATATATTCTGGGAATCGGTACTTATAATATTAAAAATTCTCGCCGCTATTATATGTCCGAAGTTCTCGGCCATTTAATTAAAATGTCCTTTTTACCCAAAACGGTCATTGATGTTGGTGTGGCCTACGGGACAAATGATCTATATGAGAAATTTCCGAAAGCTTGCCATTTATTGATTGAACCTTTGGAAGAATATAAGAGTGTTTTAGAAAAAATATCTAAAAAATATAATGCTCAATATGAACTCGCGGCCGCTGGAGCCGAGGCTGGAAGCATTGAAATTAACGTCCATCCGGATTTATCTGGCTCATCCATTTTTAAAGAAATCGAAGAAAGCAACGTCAATGGTATACCGCGTAAAGTGAAAATGGTTACAATTGACGAAGTCTGCGGTCGGCGAAAACTTAGCGGGCCTTTTTTGATTAAAATCGACACGCAAGGGTTCGAATTAAATGTTCTGGAGGGAGCGAAAAAAATATTAGCTGAGACCGAAGCAATTATTTTAGAGGTTTCATTTTTTCGATTTTATCAAAATGGGCCTCAATTATATGATGTTGTTAAATGGATGAAAGACCATGATTTTGTAGCTTATGATTTATTTGGCGGACAAAATCGTCCTTTGGACGGCGCTTTAGCGCAAATCGATGTAGTTTTTGTGAAAGAAAATAGCTTTTTACGCAGAAATCATTTCTATGCCACAAGCGATCAGAGGGCAAAACACACAAAGTTAGTCAGTGCGGAAAACCCTAAATCTTAAATTATGTGAAAGTGGAGGGACGGATCATGAAGATCTTAGTTACCGGCGGTGCCGGGTTTATTGGTTCGAATGTGGTGGATGCCTATTTGGACGCGGGGCATGAAGTGGCGGTGGTGGATAATTTATCCTCAGGGAAAAAGGAAAATTTAAATCCCCGGGCGAAATTTTATCAAATGGATATTGCCGATTCCCGCCTGTCGGATGTGTTCGCGGACTTTAAGCCCAGGCTGGTCAATCATCATGCGGCGCAAATTTCCGTGCCCTTGTCCGTGGACGATCCCTTGGCCGATGCCCACACGAACGTGGTCGGCTTTTTGAATTTGCTGACCAATTGCCGCCAGCACAAGGTGGAAAAAGTGGTGTACGTATCCTCGGGGGGCGTGGTCTACGGCGAGCCCAAGCAGTTTCCGGCCAGCGAAACGTTTCCCCTGCAACCGGCTTCGCCCTACGGCATTGCCAAATACGCCGGGGAACTGTATTTGAAATTTTTTGCGGCCCAGTGCGGAATCAAGTACGTGGCATTGCGCTATTCCAATGTCTATGGCCCGCGGCAGATTCCCCACGGGGAGGCGGGCGTGGTTTCCATTTTCATTCAGGCCTTGCTTGCGTTTAAAGCTCCCACCATCTTCGGGGATGGGAAATGCGTGCGCGATTACGTATTTGTCGGCGACGTGGTTGAAGCCAATTTAAAAGCCGTGGAAAAGGGCGAGAACGTGGCTCTAAATATCGGCACCGGCCGCCCCACGGATGTGAATGAATTGTATCAATTGGTATGCGAGGCCCTGCACATTGAGTTGAAAGCCCTGGCAGGCCCGCCGCGGCGCGGGGATTTGCGCGCCAATTATTTGGATGCCTCGCTGGCCGGCGAGGTGCTGGGCTGGAGGCCGCAGGTGAATTTGGCGGAGGGCATAGGGATCACGGCCCAGTATTTTAAACAATTGGCGGAGAAAAAGTGATATGAAAGCCATTATTCTTGTCGGCGGCGAAGGCACGCGGCTGCGCCCTTTAACGGTTCACCGGCTCAAGACCATGGTGCCCATGGTCAATCGGCCGTTTATGGAATATCAGCTGCATTGGTTGAAACAACATGGCGTGCATGAGGTAGTATTATCGATTTGCCACATGCCGCACCTCATCCGCAAGGCGTTCGGGAATGGAGAACGCTACGGCATGAAAATTTATTATGCCGCGGAAAAGCAGCCCTTGGGCACGGCCGGTGCCATTAAAAATTCCGAGAGTTTCGTATTCGGCAAAGAGCCGATCGTTATTTTGAACGGCGATATTTTAACTAATTTGGATTTAACCAAAATGCTCGCCCTGCATGTCAGGCAGCGGGCCAAGGCCACGCTGGCTTTGACCTTGGTATCGGATCCTTCGGCCTATGGTTTAATCAAGCACGACGCGCAGCACCGCATTTTAAGTTTTGTGGAAAAGCCCAGTTCGGACGAAGGTCATAGTCCGTGGGTGAATGCCGGTGTGTATATTTTTGATCCCGCGGCGTTTGCGCATATTCCCGCCGGCAAACCATATTCCGCGGAACGCGGGCTGTTTCCCAAGCTTTTAACCGACGGTGAACGGGTTTGGGGATTTGCCAATCATGATTACTGGATGGACATTGGAACCATTGACCGCTATTGGCAGGCGCACATGGATATTTTGGAAGGGCGCATGTTCATGCTCCCCGTGGGGCAACCGTGGAAGCGCAACCGGCGTATCCGAATGGGTCAACAATGCCGCGTGCATGCCAGCGCGCGGGTGGGTTCCGACATTGTGGTCGGCGATGCGTGTACGGTTGACCGCGATGTGCGGCTGGGAGAATTGGTGGTCATGGGGAACCGGGTGAAACTCGGCGCCCAGGCGGTTTTGGGACGGTGCGTGATTTGGGACGATGTCGTGGTGGGCGAGGGTGCGCAATTAAACGGCTGCGTGGTGGGATCAGGTTCGCGCATAGGGAGTTTTGTGCGCATTCGGCCGGGCGTGGTTTTGGGTGAAAAAAGCATGGTGCCGGATTATTCCCGCTTGTGAGAAAAAACCAAAAAAAACAAGGCGGCTGTATGCAGGTTTTGGTAACCGGGGCTTCGGGTTTTCTCGGCTCAGCCGTGACGCGCGAGTTGCTGGCATCGGGGCATCGTGTGCGCGCTTTGGTTTTACCGGGGGATCCGGCGCGGGGCTTGGAAGGCTTGGAGGTTGAACGGATTTCGGGAGATGTTTTGCAGCCCGGAACTTTGGCGCCGGGCCTAGCCGGGTGCGAGGCCGTGGTTCACACTGCCGGGCGCGTGAGTTTGCGCGCTTGCGGCCGCGAGGCCATGCGGCGATTAAATGTTGAAGGCAGCCGTCAATTGGCACGCGCGGCCAAAATCGCCGGGGTTCGAAGGTTTTTGCATGTTTCCTCCATCGGGGTGCTGGGCGCTTATACCGAAGCGCGCGCTGTGGACGAAGCGCATCCGGCACCCAATGCCCTGACGCAGAAACATCATTATCATCTGACCAAAATTGCCGCCGAAGCGGCTGTAATTGAAGAGGCCGGTCAGGCCTTGGAAGTAATTATGGTATTGCCGGGCATGCTGTGGGGTCCCGGGGATTGGGCCTTGTCTTCGACCGGATATGCCCTGCGGGCTTTGCAGGGTGGAACTTTATATTACCCCCGCCGGGGCGGAGCCGGGATTTTGGATGTGGACGATGCAGCCCGGGGTGTGGTGGCCGCGCTGCTGCAAGGGCGCCCGGGCCAACGGTATCTCCTGACCGGTGAAAATATCACCATTGAAACCATGTGCCGATTAATTGCCGAAGCCGCAGGTTCGCATGTGAAGGTGAAACCAATTTCAATGGCAGCCACGGCGTTGTTGGGTATCGTGGCCGAGGGGCTGGGACGCTTGGGAGTGGATATTGATTTTTCCCTGGATATCCGCAGGCAAAGCGGAACCTATTGGTGGGGCAAGGGCGAAAAAGCGGAAAGGGAATTAGGCTTCCGGTATCGCGTGGATGCGAAGACCGCCATCAGCCGCAGTGTCGCGTGGTTGAAACAAAATCAAAATAAAATATTCCTCTCCCCTTGGAGACTGTGTCACAACGTCTGTCCACAGCCTCTAATCACATTCCCCTCCCCAGGGTTGGTGGGAGGGGATGTAGGGGAGGGGGT
>JAGVPM010000135.1 GCA_020052235.1 Candidatus Goldiibacteriota bacterium | reverse complement strand
GCCGCCACTGCGTCATTGGCGACCACGATGAAATCAGGTGTCACCACCTTGGCCCATCCCACCGCAACCTGACCATGAATAAGACGATCATCTATGCGAACCAGCACCAATTCAGCCGCCATGAAGTTATTCCTCGCGATTTCCCTTGGGATTCAACAATTCATTGGCGTCAAAAATACTCTGGCGCCCTTTTTTATGCACTAAATCGGCCAAGCCCGTTAAATCCAGCATGGACCGATGCGTCAAGGCTTCCAAAAGCATGGGTAAATTCACCCCTGTCACCACCCGAATGGGAAAAGACTGGGACAATTCCAATGAGACATTGCTGGGCGTCCCTCCAAACATATCCACCAATATCAAATATCCGTCCGCTGATACGGTTTCAGGATGGATCACGGTCATTATTTTTTTCTTTAGATCTTCAATGCCCTCGTGCAGTTCCAGACAAACGGCATCCAATTTCTCCTGCGTTCCCACGATCAATTGCACCGTATTCGCCAATTCCTTGGCCAAACCACCGTGGGTAACCACCACGATATGCACCATGCCGCACGCTCCCAAGGAGCCTGAACATTTACTCGATTGTTTGTTGTTTTGCCGTCATACCGGCGAAAGCCGGTATCCAGAGTAATTAATTTATATGGCTTTTCTGGACCCCGGTTTTCACCGGGGTGACGAACAATACCAAAAACAGACTAAATGTCCAAGCACCTATCTTAAATTACAACCAATTTCAATACCACTTTCGCCAAATGTGCCGGATCGTGGCGGAAGAAATCTCCGCCTGTTGCCAGCCGGGCTCGAATTACCGCAATATTCCTGCGGTCCAATTGCTCCAAGTCGGCCTCGGTAGCCATCACCGGGACAGCGCCCATTTCCTGATAACGTGCTTGCAACTCCTTGCCTGGGGCTTCGGTGTTCACCAGCACGTATTGAATCAAATCCGGCCGGGTATATTCCAACAGCGTTTGCACATGATCAAAAACCGTCATGCGGTCCGTTTCTCCGGGCTGCGTCATTAAATTGCAAACATATATCTTTACAGCCCGTGAAGCCGCTATTTCATCCATGATTCCAGGCACCAACAGATTGGGCAAAATACTGGTATACAAACTACCGGGGCCTAAAATAATCGCATCCGCCTGGGCAATGGCCTCGCGCGTTTCAGGTGCCGGATGCACATTCGGCGGCACCAAGCGCAGGCGTTTAATGGGTTTGCGGCTCTGCCCGATACGGGATTCTCCGGCCACGAGGGTTCCGTCTGCCATTTCAGCTTCCAAAGAAACCGGATCCACGGTGACAGGCAGCACTTGCCCGCTCACGGCCAAAACCCGGCTCGCGGCTTTAATGCCCGCGTAAAAATCCCCGGTTACTTCCGCCATGGCGGTGATGAACAAATTCCCAAACGAATGCCCCTCGATTCCCCCGCCCTGGCCTTTGAAGCGATGTTGAAACAACTCGCTCATCAAGGGCCCGGTATCCGCCATGGCGATCAAACAGTTGCGTAAATCCCCCGGGGGCAAAGCCTGATACTCCCGGCGCAAACGCCCCGAGCTGCCGCCGTCATCCGCCATGGTCACAATGGCGGAAAGGTTGGCCGTGTATTCCTTCAACCCGGAAAGCAGCATGGGCAACCCGGTCCCGCCGCCCATGGCCACCAACCGTGGGCCGCGTTTTAACCGCAATCGGTCCAGCGGCGATACCGTGGATTCGCGCTCACGCGGAGGCAGTAAAAATGTGATCACCGAATATAATCCGCGCCGGAACGCCAAAACTGTCCCAACCAGACCCAAGGTCAGCAATAAAAAATCAATAAAACGCAAACTTTGAATCTGCTTGGCCAGCGGACGAACATCAATGAGCTTAATTTCAAAATTCCCAAAAATGTGCCCCAAAGAGCCGGTTAAACCCACGCCAATGACCACGGCGGAAAAAACAAACAGCGCGATCCAGCGTTTCAGGCGAATACCGGGATACAGCCAGCGCCAATGAACCGAAGAATCCCACCGCCGGGATGATTTTTTTTTAGGTTCTTGCTCCTGCGTCGTGGGTTCCATGAACTCCTCATTCGCAATCTTATTCCATAAATCTTTTACGTGCGGCGGGGCATTTCTCCGTTTTGCAGCCACGAAATCAAAGTCTTATTAAACTCCCGGGCCGTATGATAACCGCTTTTTTTCAGCCGTTGATTCATGGCCGCCACTTCAATGATGATGGACAAATTCCGCCCCGGGCGCACCGGAATGACGATCCTCGGCAACTCGACATCCAGGATGTTGTAGACAAGTTCATCCAATCCCAGCCGGTCGTATTCCTTGTTTTCATCCCATTCTTCAATGTTGATGACCAATTCAATCCGCTTGCGGTCGCGGATGGCTCCGATGCCGAATAAATTTTTAATATTAATGATGCCCAAGCCTCGGATCTCCATATGGTGGCGGATCAACTCCGGACCCGACCCCATGAGAATGCGTTCCGCCGTGCGCTTGATGTCCACCAAATCATCGGCGACCAAGCGGTGGCCGCGTTCGACCAAATCCAGAGCGCACTCGCTTTTCCCAATCCCGCTCTTGCCTAAAATCAGCGCGCCGATGCCATAAACATCCACCAGCGTGCCGTGCAACGATGTTTCCGGCGCCAGTTTGTCCTCTAAATAAATCGTCAGGTCGGCGATCAGCTTGGTGGTGGGCATGAGGGATTTGAAAATCGCCACGGGTTTGTCCGCGGCAGCTTCCATTAATTCCGGCGGAGGTTCCAACCCCTGGGTGATGACAAAGCAGCACACATCCCATTCCAGCAACTTTTGAAAAATCTCGCGCACCCGCTCCGGCCCCAACCCCTGTAAAAACGAAAGTTCAGTCCGGCCCAGGACTTGAATGCGCTCATAAGCGAAATAATCGAAATATCCGGCCAAGGCCAGTCCGGGGCGGTTGATGTCCGGCACGACAAGCTTGCGATGCATGCCGTTCTGGCCGGCCACCAATTCCAAGGACAGTTTTTCCTTCTGTTCCAGATACAATTCTTCGATCCGCAAATTCATCATGACTGACTCCTGGGAATTTGAGCAATTCATTGCTCAAATTCCAGAGCATTTGAGATTCGAAAGTAGAAAGTAGCTAAAAAATCTCAAATGCGATCGACTCTCTATTTTCGATTCTCGGCTCGGGCAATTTAATGCGCGGCTTTTTCTTCTTCCTGAATGACCTCAACCACATCCGCCACGGATTGTGCGGCCAGCAGTTTTTTACGGAAATATTTATCCTTCAAAAGCCCGGAAATCCGCGCCAAAGCTTTCAAATGTGTGCCTGCGGTTCCTTCCGGCGCGGCCAATAAAAAGAAAATGTAAACCGGTTCTCCGTCCAAGGCTTCAAAGGTTACGCCGCTTTTCGACAAGCCGAACGCCGCCGCCAATTCCTTGACCGTTTCGGACTTCCCGTGAGGAATGGCAATTCCCTGGCCAATGCCGGTGCTGCCCAATTCCTCGCGTTCCATCAGAATTTGAACCATCTTTTTCTTATCCGCCACATTCCCGTTTTTCACCAGCAAATCCGTAAGTTCTTCAATGACTTCTTTCTTGTTCTTCGCCTTTAATTCAACCGTGATGTTCTTTTCCGATAAAAAATCCATAATACGCATAGTACCTGCCTCCTTGAATGCACAACCCTCGACTCGTTGGAATAATTCCGCGGCGCCGCACATTTTTTGCCGCCGCGGATAAATTATTCTTTCACGATTAATTTAAAATTTCCGTCTTTACGGCGGATGATAACACTTAACTGGCCCGAATGCACTTCCTCAAATACCATATAAGGCTGTTTTGAGCCTTTCATCTGCAACGCCGCTTCCTCGCTGGTCATGGGCTTGCCCGACCAGGCTTCCACTTCCGCGATGCGTCCGGCAGGCGCCGTTTCCCGGCTCGGACGAACCGGCGCCGTCAACACCTCTTTGGGAACAGGCGTTGGTCCCGATTTGCGCAAAAGCCTGTCATGCTGCCGCGCCAATTGTTGGCCGGCCTTTTCCACCAACAGATCAATCGCCGAGTACATGTCTTTGGTGGTCTGCTTGGCGGCAATGGTGTACGGCCCGTGCTGCGCCGTAACCTCGACTTGGTGCCGGTATCCTTCCACCTTCATCGTGACATGCACTTCCGTGTCCGAACCTAAAAACGTCGACCATTTTCCAAAACGCTTGCGAATGTACTGCTGAATCCCCTTGGTAACCTCCATCTGACGTCCCGTAATATTCAGTTTCAATGCACGTTCCTCCTTTGCGGTGATTCCTTTATGGTTAAAAACCTTCCTATTTTCACTCCAGCCGTTTGCGCCTGCTGGCCGGCAGTAAATTCAACTCTTCCCGGTATTTGGCCACCGTGCGCCGGGCGATTTGAAAGCCGCGCCCATTCATCAATTCAGTCAGCCGCTGATCCGAATAAGGATGTTTGATGTCCTCGTCGTTAACCAATTCAGCCAACGCGGCTTTGACGCTGGTCGAGGAAATCTCGCCTCCGTCGGTGGTTTTCAACTGGCTGCTGAAAAAATATTTCAATTCAAACACTCCGCGGGGCGTCTGCGCATATTTCCGGCTGGTCACGCGGGATATGGTTGACTCGTGCAGATTCACACGCTCCGCGATTTCCCGCAAAGTCAGGGGCTTCAAAAACTCCACACCCTTTTCAAAAAAGGCTTTTTGCACATCCACGATGGTTTCCATGACCCGGTACAATGTTTTACGCCGTTGCTCAATGCTGCGGATCAGCCAAATGGCTTTTTGCAATTTTTCTTCCAGGTAAGCTTTGGCTTCGGCGGACATTTCCCCGCGGTGGCGCAGCATTTGACGATAGGTCCGGCTGACCTTCAACTCCGGCAGTCCGTCGTCTTTTACAATGACAATGTAATCGTCCTCGTGTTTTTCCACCACCACGTCCGGAATAACGTATTCTACGGTATCATCAAATTGATGGCGGCCCGGAAAAGGATCCAACCCGGAAATTATCTGAATACCGGCCAGCACGGCTTCCCGCGTGATTTTTTCCGCCTTGGCGATTTTATCAACCTGGCGCCTTTCCAAGGCCTCAAAATGATGCTCCACAATCCGCTCGGCCACAAGGTTCCGTTCGGGAAAGTTGCGCAATTGAATAAGCAGGCTTTCAATAACATTGCGCGCGGCAATCCCGGCCGGTTCCAGGGTCTGGACCATGGCCAAAACATCCCCCACCCGGTCTTCATCAACACCGGCCGTCTGCGCAATATCCGCCAGCGGGGAAACAAAAAAACCGCGGTCATCCAGGTTGCCGATAATCAATTCCCCCACCCGGAAATCCTCGTCGTTTTTGCAAACCAACCGTAATTGCCATAACAAATGCTCTTCCAGGCTCGGGCTGCGGGTAACTTGAACTTCCGGAACTTCCGCATGAGAATCCTGTTCATATTTGGGGATTTCGTATCCATCATCCGAAAAATGACGGTTCCATTCTTCCATATTAAACCCCAGCGGGCCGACCCCGGCATCGGTCAAGGTGACTTCCGAAGTATGGTTGCCGCTTTCCAATTCCGGCGCAATTGGGGTTTCTTCCAGGGAAATTTCCAGCGGAGAATTTTCATCCGCTTCTTTTTCTTCCAACATGGGATTTTCCGCCAACTCGTCGCGTACCAAATCGGCCAATTCCAAGGTAGGCAGCTGCAAAATTTTTAAGGCATGCTGCAGCATGGGGGTAATGGTAAGCTTTTGTTCGTTTTTCAGTTCCAGTTTAATGCTCAATGCCGGTAATCCCTTCTGTGGTTCAAACGATCTTTGTAGAGACGCAAAATTTTGCGTCTCTACAATCTAATATTAGGTTTAATTCTGTTTAAAAAAGGTATTAATCTTGCTTGTGCCCGTTAAAAACTTTATTTTTTCCAATTGAAAAATTTTATTCTGACACAAAAAAGGACATTTGATTATAAAATCACCCAACCAATTTGTCAAGTTCAGAGGGAATTGTTTGAATTTGAAACATTTTGTAGGGAACAGGCATGCCTGTTCCCTACGCGTAATATCCAATAGGGCGCTTTATTGTCCCAAAGCCAGCCGTTCTGCCAAGCCCTTGGGCAAACCTGCTTTGATAATTTTCTTTTGTGTTTTTAAAATATCATAGGCTACGGATTTAATGCTGATTTGGGCAGGTTCGTCTTCCACCAAAACCCAACGGGATTTTGGATTTCCATCCCGCGGCTGGCCTACGCTGCCCACATTGACTAAATACCGGCTTTGCGGATCCAATTGAAATTCATTGGATTTAATCCAGCGCATAACCCCGGGAACCATTTCTTCCGCTGCCAGAGGAATGTGAGAATGGCCGAAAAAACAAACCTTTTCAGTAAATGCGCGGAACGCAAACTCACAATCCAAACGGCTTACAGCATATTTGAATTTTATGGGTTCGGCCGGAGATGCGTGCACCACCCGGGCATCTGCCCCAACTTTGACCAACGGCCAGGTGTCCAGTAGTTTTAAATCCGCGGGTGAAAGTTGCCGTTGGGTCCAGGCCAGTGCCTTGGCCGCCGGTGAAGACATATCCCGGGTATACGATTCCCGCAAAAGCGCTTCCTCATGATTACCGCGCACAATTAAACTGCAATGCGCCAACACTAAATCCAAACACGCTTTAGGCTCGGCTCCGTATCCGATCACATCCCCAAGGCAATAGATCTGATCCACTCCGGTTTGACGAATATCCGCCAAAACCGCTTCCAACGCTTCCAGATTGGCATGAATATCGGAAATCAAAGCAATGCGCATGGGGAATTCCGCCTTATAGTCGAGCTTAATGTTCCTAAAGCCTTGCAGCTATCAATTCTTCTTCCGGAGAAGCCGCAGCCCAAAGCACCTCGGTTACCCCGGCGTGGATCCATTCCAGTTGCACGCTTTGTCCGCGCGGTGCATCGGAATAGCGCGCCACCGCGCCCAACGCGAACCGTTTTCCGGTTTCATCACCTGGCGTGGATACCAATGCAACCGGCCCTTTGCATTCCAAAGGCCGGATCAGGCCCCAGTTGCCGCAGTATTGTTCCAGCCAATCATTCTCGATTTCATTCCGGCCCACGATAATTTTACTGCCCTGGGCCAGCCGGAAATGCCGTCCTAAACGCAACCGGGTAATATCCACATGGGTTAATTCCCGTTCAGGCTGGAGTTCTTTACGAAAATCCAAAAACCGGTGCGCAAACGCTTCTTCCGTCAACACGCATCCCCCGGCAGGTTGGGCATACTCTTGAATACCCAGACGCGCCGCCAATTCCATTTGCGGCTTGCGGGTCCGGCCCGAAAATCCCAGCAAGCGCTGCCGGTCAATCAAACCTTCACGCTCAGGTTTGGTGGGTTCCAAACAAAGTGCGGACAAGGGACGCAGCAAAATATCATGGCACCCGGAACGGCGCTCAATGCAATCCAAAGCCGTACGGTTCTGCGACATAGGCCGTTGCCCCGTCACTTCGCCGGTAATTAAAAAATCACCTTGAAGTTCCCGGAGCCGTTCCAGCGCTTTGCGCAAAAAAAGTATTTTACAATCAATGCAGGGATTAACGTGTGAGCCGTACCCGTAGGCAGGGTTTAATAACATGCGGTAAAAATCATTGGAAACATCCACGATCTCCAACGGCACCCGGGCTTGGGCTGCCACAGCCTCGACATGCGCCACCCAGGGATGGACGCGCCCGAATTCATCCTCGCGGGTTCCCGGTTTTCCCAAATGAAAAAAACCGGAATCAAACGTAATCCCGCGGACATCCACACCGCAATCATGCACCACACGCGCAGCCAGAAGACTGTCCAGTCCTCCGGAAATTAAAGCCAACGCTATAGGTGTGCGTGACATGGGCGGGCAACTCCTTCTGCATAAATTCATCAAATCAGGTTATGCCGAATGTAGCGGCGCAAAATTTTGCGCCGCTACAACAAAAAAAAATCGGCATTGCGATAAACACAATGCCGATTTTTCCCGACTTTATTCAGCAATGATAATGGCGGTCGCCGGACATCCGTCTGCGGCATCCTTGGCTTTGGAAGCCAAATCGCCCGCGGGAGAAGCGACAATGACCTTTGCCAAGCCGTCATCGCTCATCGCAAACACCTCAGGCACATCCGAATAGCACAAGCTGCAGCCTGTGCACAGCGAAGCATCGATGGTTACCTTCATGAGCCCTTTTCCTCCTTTGCCAATGATTGACCCAAGAACAGCTTAATCGCGTTCTCGATTTGTTCCATGTCGACCAAGGTATTTTGACAGGGTCCTTCGGGGCGGCGGTTGGAAAACGCCAGCACCGGCACCCGTCCTTTTACATCTTTAACTCCGGCAATCAAATCCCGCTCGCATGCTACTGCAATAACGCCGCGGGGGCGCAATTTTGCAATGGCGCGCCGCGCCTCGGTCCCGCCGGTCACGGTCATCTGCGTAAATCCGTACCGGGATTTTAATTCCGCCAAGGCTTGAAAAACCGACCGGTTCAAGCAGCGCGGCACCAGCAGGAGCAATTTTTCAGGTTCCGCCACCACTGGCGGCAAAACTTCCAAGCGGTTATGCACCAGCATGAACGAATGAAATACCTTGTCGCGGCTAATGCCGAATCCACGGCCCAAAAACACAGCCGGAGCCGCCATCCAGGCAATTCCTCCCAAATGGCGAACCCATGGACGCATGGCTCCATCCTGCGAGAACATAGCCATTAGTACGGCAGTATACCAAATTCCAAGATACGCTGTCCAGAGCCCTGCCAGCAGCCAAGTCAAAAACGCAATTCCCAGGGCCGCCAAACGGGGATACACCAACCAAGCGGCCAACAAACCGCCACCCCACAGAAAAAAGACCGCCAGGACGCTTAGTAAAATAAAAAACCAGGCCGGAGCGTATGAATCACCCGAATCCAGTTGTCCATTCCAATCTTCCCACTCATCACCCAGCCTGCGGTCTGCGCCGCTCCGGGGATCCTGGGAAGGTTCACCGTGTACGTTCACGTGTATCTATCTCCCTGCTAGGTTGAAAATGGACAACAGTATATGCCGGGACGGGTAACACGTCAAGCCAAAGACCGGCGCTCAACTTTATATCAGCGCCCGCACGCCCTGCAGAATAAACCAAATCCCCATGATAATGGCCGCGATCCGGCCTGCCATGCGCAGTGCTTCCAATTTGGCCATGGACCCGGCCAGGGCCACTGGCAATAAAATCAGCGAGGTGCCGGTAAAAAAGCCAACAAAAACAACTACTCCGCCCACCAGCCCGCCCGCTCGCCCGGCTTCAAATAAAGCCGCCACAAAGGGCGGACAAATATTAAGCCCGGTGAATAACCCCAGCCAAAGCGGAATCCGCTGCAAACCGGCCTTGGTTTCTAAAAAACGGCATACGCTCCAATGCGGAAAACTTTTCACCGTGCCAAACACCAACAACACCGCACCCACGCCCACAAACCCCACGCCTTCCAAACGCCGGGTATTCTGAACGGAAAGCATCCATACCTGCCCCAACCATCCGGCCAAGGCGCCGATGAAAATATAGCCTAAAAAACGCCCGGATAAAAACCGCCATAACGCCCGGGCATTGGCGGAAGCGTCGCGTTGTTCTGAACTAAAATAAGGAACCAACAGGGGAAAACAGACGCCAAAACAGGTTGGTGCAAGTGAAAGCCCTAGAAGAAAACCCTGGGTTAACCCCTGCCAGAGGTTCATGGGAAAATGAATTAGCGCAACCCCTTATGCAGCAATTGGGTCCAGATCCATAATTTTCCTTCACTGTCCCGGTTGAACTCCACAAACTTCTCAATCGCCTTGGCAAATTTTGAATCCTGCCGGTAAGCATAAACCGGGCTGGAATCTTCGCCCCATTTTTCGAGAATTTCGTGTTTCACCAAAACTTCCAAAGGCTCGAAAATGTCTTCCTTGCGGCGGCCCAAACGGGTCGCAATTCCCTGCGCTTTGTCTGTAATACCGGGATTATTCCATAAAAAAATAACCAATTCCCACATAATCAAGGAATTAACCACGGTTTGGATGAAATCCATTACGTCTTTTTCAGGTTTCAAAGACGCCTCCTGAATGCTGGCCAAGTCGTTTTCCACTCCCGTTCCCTGCCCGAATGCGCCTAAATGCCTTTTCCCATCGCTCATTTCCAAAATCCCGGGACAGGGTAAACCATTGGGAGTATAGCATAGTTAAAATCCAGGGCCAAGCTCAAAACATGGGGCGTCAATTCCCTCTGACTACTTGCACATTAAATCCATTTACTTGCACGGCGAATGTCCGGCCAATACTTTTTCCAGATAATGCCCGGTGTATGATGCTTGGACCTTAGCCACCTCTTCCGGCCGGCCAAAGGCCACAATCTGGCCGCCTTTGTCCCCGCCTTCAGGGCCCAGATCCAACACAAAATCCGCGCCCTTGATGACATCCAAATTATGCTCAACCACGACCACGCTGTTGCCCGCATCCACCAAGCGCCCCAATACATTGAGCAGGCACTGGACATCGGCAAAATGCAAGCCCGTGGTCGGTTCATCCAATATGTACAGGGTGCGGCCCGTGGCGCGTTTCCCCAACTCCGTGGAAAGTTTCAAACGCTGGGCCTCGCCCCCGGACAAGGTGGTGGCCGATTGTCCCAGCTTGATGTAACCCAAGCCCACATCGGAGATGGTATCCAAAACCCGCTTCAACTTGGGCACGGGGGCGAAAAATTCCCGGGCTTCGTCCACGATCATGTCCAGCACATCGGCAATGGTCTTGCCCTTGTAATGCACTTCCAAGGTTTCCCGGTTGTACCGTTTGCCCTTGCACACTTCGCACTGCACGTAAACATCGGGTAAAAAATGCATTTCAATTTTTATAATCCCGTCTCCATCGCAGGCCTCGCAACGTCCGCCCTTAACATTGAACGAAAAACGTCCTATTTTGTACCCGCGCACTTTGGCCTCTGGGGTGGATGCGAACAAATCACGGATCTCATTAAACAATCCGGTGTACGTGGCGGGGTTGGAACGCGGCGTGCGTCCTATGGGGGTCTGGTCAATATCAATAATCTTATCCAAGTGCTCGGTGCCCTCAATGGATGCATACCCGCCCGGTTTAATCCGGCTGTGGTACACTTTATGCCGCACGGCAGGTTCCAAGGTTTCCTGGATCAACGAACTTTTCCCAGAACCGGACACGCCGGTCACGCACACCAGTGTTGCCAAGGGAATGTTCACGGTCACATGCTTTAAATTGTTGGTGCTCGCGCCGCGCAAAATCAACTCCGGTCCCTTGGGTTCGCGCCGTCGGCTGGGAATCGGAACTGTCATGGTGCCGCTTAAATATTGGCCCGTCAAGGACTTCGGATCGGCGATCACTTGGTCCGGCGTGCCTGCGGAAACCACATACCCGCCGTGCACCCCGGCACCCGGGCCAACATCAATCAAGTAATCCGCTTGCCGCATGGTTTCTTCATCATGTTCCACCACCAGCACTGTATTGCCCAAATCGCGCAGCCGTTTAAGGGTATCGAGCAAGCGCTGATTGTCACGCTGATGCAAACCAATGGACGGCTCATCCAAAATATACAACACACCCACCAACGACGAACCTATCTGCGTGGCCAAATGAATGCGCTGCGCTTCTCCGCCCGAGAGCGATCCCGTGGCCCGGTCCAGCGTAAGGTATTCCAACCCCACATTGGCCAAAAAGGAAAGGCGCTCGCGGATCTCTTTGGTGATTTGCTGTGCGATCATCTGCTCGCGCTCCGTGAATTTCAATTCCTGAAAATAAGTTTGCGCTTTGCCCACGGAAAACTCCGTGACTTCCGTGATATTTTTTCCGGCAATGGTCACTGCCAAACTTTCCGGCTTCAAGCGTTTGCCCTTGCAGGCATGACAGCTGTTCACGCGCATAAAACGGCTGCTGATATCATCGCGTATGTAATCGGACTCGGTTTCCTGAAAAATCCGTTCCGTGCGCGGAATGACGCCTTCAAAGGTGCCGACATAACTGTACGACGATTCCGGTCCCCGGAAATTAAACGGCAAACGCACTTCACCCGAGCCGTAGAGTACAATCTTGCGGTGCTCGGCTTTCATTTTTTTCCAGGGCAGATCCATGGAAAACCCAAAATGCTTGGCCACGGTCAAGAGCATGGATTTATAGATATGCGCCGTGGTGGAGTTCCAGGGCAAAACCGCGCCCTCGCTCAAACTGACTTCCGGGTCAATCACCAAGTCCGGGTCAACTTCCATTTTTTGCCCCAAGCCCGTGCAGGCCGGACAAGCGCCTTGGGGAGAATTAAAGGAAAACATGCGGGGCTCAAGTTCCTCGAAAGAAAGCCCGCACGTGGCGCAGGCATAGTTGGCGGAAAACACCAGCGTGGATGCATCGCGCCCGGCCCGCGTATGGCTCTTTTTTTCATTGCTGTTGGTTTTAACCTCCATGCGTTGCACCAAAACCGTGCCTTCGCCGCGTTTCAAGGCCGTCTCCAAAGAATCGGCCAAGCGCCGCATCATGTCAGGCCCCACCACCAAGCGGTCAACCACCACTTCCACGTCGTGCTTCTTCTTTTTATCCACGTCAATCTTTTCCGAAAGGTCTATAATCACGCCGTCGACCCGCACGCGGACAAACCCCTCGCGTTTTAATTGCTCGAATAATTTTTTGTATTCGCCCTTGCGGCCCATAATCACCGGTGCCAGGAGAAGAATTTTTTCCCCAACAGGCAGCGTCATGACCTGATCCACAATTTCCTGGACTGTCTGACGCTGGATGGGGCGGCCGCACTTGGGGCAATGCGGTTTGCCGATGCGGGCGAAAAGCAGCCGCAAGTGATCGTAAATTTCCGTGACCGTGGCCAGGGTGGAACGCGGATTCTTGGACCCGGCCTTTTGCTCAATGGCAATGGCCGGGGATAATCCCTCGATCAAATCCACGTCCGGTTTTTCCATTTGCCCTAAAAATTGCCGGGCATAGGCCGACAAGGACTCCACATAACGCCGCTGGCCTTCCGCGTAAATCGTATCAAACGCCAAAGACGACTTGCCCGAACCCGACAAACCGGTGATGACCACCAATTTATTGCGCGGGATGACGACATCAATATTTTTAAGATTATGCTCGCGCGCGCCTTTGACTACAATATTTTCTAAAGCCATGATGAAGTTCCTTTATGTAAAAAGAATTGATCCGAACAGCATAGCATAATTGCCCCGGGGATTGTCAATACGAACCCTGAATCTACTCTAGGCAAAACCAATTTACTTTTTTATGCTCTGCAACTTATGCTCCGCCATGTACTTGGCAAACTCGTTGTAGCCTTTGGCCTTGATCATGGCCACACAGGCCTTGCGGTCCGAGCGGAAAATAAGCCCAAATATTTTAGAGATGATATTATCGTAATCCTTGCACTCGCCGGCCGTGGCAAATTGCTTGCAATCCGCGCAGCTGCGGTACTGATTTTTCTTGCAGCATGCCCGGGGTTTGCACCAGGTTGCCTTGGTATTTTCGCCGCATCCCTTACACGTCCCCTGCAAATACTTGCCGCAAGCACCGCAATACAACCCGCACGCCGCGATCAACTTCGCATCCACCGTAATGTCCGGCATAATTTCCTCCTTGTTCGTTTTAGACAAGGTTACACGAACGGTGTGACAACCCTATGTCAGGTTTCCTTTTTTATTTATTCAGCGAAGAAGGTAAACAACGCCGGGACTTACGCCCAATGGGCGGAGCCCGCGGTCAGGCGGGTTTGATATTGTTTAACATAGCGGCGATCGAGCCAGCGCTTCAGCCAAAGCGCCGGGCGTCCCTGCAATACCGTATTGCCTTTGACCCACAAAGCATCGCGCGGCCCCAAGGAGATAATTTGCAGCGGAAGCCCCGGGTGCGCATAGGTTTTCAATTTTCCCCCGCCTCCCAGCGCAGTCAAAAGATTATTAACCAAAACCGGTCCCTGCGCCGCGGCATGCACACTTAATTTCGCCAGTCCCAATCCCATGATCCGGGCGCAATCCCCCGTGGCATATAATTCGGGATGCTCACGCGAACGCAGTGTCCTCTCCACCACCAACGCTCCGTCTTCATCGGTGAACAATCCGGCTTTTTCAAACAACTCGGGAACCCGGACCCCCATGGATACAACGGCCAAATCAAAATCCATGGTCTCACCGCGCTCCAGCACCACCCGCCCCGATTGCACGTGCTGAATGGGCGCTTGGACGCGCACGGAAACCCCCAGGCGCTCCAATTTTCTCAAACCGCGCTTAGACGCAGTCAGGGGAAACGCGGATAAAATCCGGCCTTTGGACTCAAGCAAACTCAATCGCCATCCGGCCTGAGGCGCGCGCTCCCGCAGCAATTCCGCCAAATTCGCGGCCACTTCCACTCCTGCGGCTCCGGCTCCCAAAACCACGATGGACAACTCTTTTTCAGGTTCCAATTCCAGCAACGTTTCGACCTCATTGCGGATTTCCAGGACATTGCGGATGGGGTTCAGGGAAAAACTCCCATCCACGGGCACATCCCCTTCCCTCTCCACGGGAACCGCGCCCAAGGCAAAAGAAAGCAAATCGTAATCCAAGGAACGCCCGGCTGAGGTCATCACCCGCCTGTGCTCCGGCAAAATGGCGTTCACTTCATCGGCGCAGAATTCCACGCCATTTTTTTCCGCCAAGGCCCTCAGATCAACGCGAAAATCCTTCACCCCGTAATGTCCGCCCAGCACCTCCGTAGCCATGCCCGAATAGTACCAATACATATCGGGATTGATCAGCGTTACCTTGGCGCCGGCTTTGCGCAAAGCATGGGCGTGTGTGACCGCGTACAAATGCGCGTGTCCCGCCCCTGCCAACAAAATATGTTTTTCCTTTTGGAATGTCATTAGGTTATCCGTCCCCCGCCCAGCAGCCGGTCATTGTCATACAAGGCGGTGATTTGCCCTGGGGTTATCGCCCGCACTGGCTTTTCAAAACAGACCCGGGCCGTTCCGCTCTCTCCGGGGAAAACCCGGGCCGGCGCCGGAATTTGCCGGTAACGAACTTGCGCGTGAACCTCAACCCCTGAGGCCGACACGGGTATCAGCCAATTCATTTCCCGCAAATGTACTTCCGTTGCCCACAGGTCCGCGTTGCTCCCGGCTATCACTTGGTTAGTTTCGGCGTTTAATCTGATGACATAAAGCGGCTCCGCGGCGGCGATTCCCAGGCCGCGCCGCTGGCCGATGGTGTAAGCCGGCAACCCCTGATGCTGCCCCAAAATTTTCCCGTGAGTATCCGCGATTGCGCCGGGTTTGAAACTTTCCGGAGTCCTCAGTTTTAAAAAATCAGTATACTCAATATCGCGCAAAAAACAAATTTCATTGCTGGTAACCGGCGGCTGCACATGCACGCCCGCGGCATCCACCTCGGCTTTATTATCGGTTTTAAAACTTCCGCCCAGGGGAAAAATCACCTGCTTAAATTGCTCTATGGGCACCAAGGAAAGAAAATAGGATTGATCCCGCGACGGGTCCACGGCGCGGCGCAGCACCGGAGTCCCCGCTTCTTCCTCCAAGCGGATATAATGCCCGGTGGCATAAGCATCGGCGCCCAATTCCAAAGCCCGCTGCCGCATCAAGCCGAATTTCATCGCACGATTGCACAACGCGCAGGGGTTGGGTGTCAGGCCGGAAGAAAAATCCGTTACAAACGGTTGAATAACATGATTCTCAAAAGCTTCGCGCCAATCCACCAATTCCAAAGGAATGCCCAGCTCGTGCGCCACCGAGGTTGCATCCACACACGCACACGGCGCTTCGCAATGCGCACACCCATGCCCCGGCAACCCCGGCCTTAAAGCGCCCTTGGGCTTCGGCGCGGATAACTCGGAAAGATCCGGACAAATTTGCATGGTAATGCCGAAAACGTCATGGCCCGCCTTTTTCAACCTCAAAGCCACGGCTGTCGAATCCACGCCTCCGGACAATGCTACGGCAATCTTCATGCGCCACCTATGCAAAAAATGATTTAAAACCTTTAACAGACGGGGGAATTATAACGTAGGCGTTTAACAAGGCAAGCAAAAAGAGAAAAAAATGATAAACCCAATAGAGACGCAAAATTTTGCGTCTCTACGATTCTTTTTATTTAAAACCGCCACCCTGGTCCAAGACCACCATCCCCAGACCGATGCAGGTTTCAAAGCGTCCTTCGAGCTGTCCGGCTGTTGCATGCCCGGACGAGGCAAACACTTGAAACACTTGTTGCCAGCGCGCGGACCCGGGTGAAAGGCTGACTCCCGCGCACCCTCGGATATCCGTATCCCAGCCGTATTCCCCGCGCATCTGCACGTCCAATCCGGCCGTGAAACGCTGGTAGTGAAATTCACACCCGGCTTGAATACCTACTTTCCCCGCTTGTGAACCCGGATCCGAATGCACAATGCCGCGTGGTCCCCCATAGGCGGTTATTCCCGCCCATTGATATGAATACAGCACCCGCAATGTTTCCCTGCTGACATTGACCGATGGGAAATTTTGTTCTTGCATGAAATCCCCGCCGGCATGCGCGGATTGATGAAACCCGTACACTTCCAGTTGCCCCGGTCCCCAAACTTTGCGCCACGCCAGGCCGCCGATAAAATCCGCAGTCTGCAAATCAAATGAAGAAGATAAAAAATCAAAACGGGAAAAAATTCCCGCCCGGCCTTCCAAAGACCAGGATTGATCAACAGGTTGCAGAAAACCCACCCCGGTCCCCAATCCCATCCGGTAAAGCCGCGCGCCTGACGGAGAACCCTGAAACGAAGTGATAAACCGCGCAGCCCAGGGATCGGCCAAGGGTTCGGCCAAGCCGGGGGCCGTATCTTCAAACCAGCGGTAATCGGAAAAAGCATAGGCGGGAAACAACAGGAAAACCAACACGGCTAGTATTCCGAGGTGCCAACCCGGGCGGGACATAAACGCGCACCCACTTTCATTTAAAACGCAACTCCCCCCCTCCCCCTCTTTGAGACTGTGTCACAACGTCTGTCCACAGCCTCTAATCACATTCCCCTCCCCAGGGTTGGTGGGAGGGGATGTAGGGGAGGGGGTTC
>JAGVPM010000109.1 GCA_020052235.1 Candidatus Goldiibacteriota bacterium | reverse complement strand
TGCGAGAAGCGTTTTTGCGACGAAGCAATCTGTTTTAAGCTCTAAACGCTCCGAAAAAGCGAGATTGCTTCGCTTTGCTCGCAATGACAAATGTAAAGCCATTTAAGAAACACTACACTTTTAAAAAACAGGGTAGGGAAAACCATGGGTTTCAAACACAAGGTACGCATACTGATGGCTTTGGCTTGGCTCGGAATCGTGGCGCATGTCGGCGCCAGCACGCCTGCCGCACCCACACAATTAAAAGCCACGACCGGTAATACGACAATTGGATTGGTCTGGAGCGCTCCAGCGGGCACGGTCAATAATTACGTCGTATATGCCAATCTCACGCCCATTGCAACTCAAGTCACGGCACCGCAGTCCAGTTATCTGGCCCGGGGGTTAAATAATGGTACGTTGTATACTTTTACGGTTGTAGCTGAAAATATTGAGGGACAAAGCCCGCAATCCGCCTCGGTCTCGGCGGTTCCGGCTGTATTGCCTCATGCGCCTACGGGCTTAACTGCCACAGCCGCCACCGGCGCTACACCCCAAATCCAACTCAACTGGACTGCTGCCCAGGCGGAATCAGGGGCCATCAGCGGTTATGCCATCTATCGGTCCCTCAGCGGCGTAGCTCAAAACTATTATGCCTTTGCCTCCGCAACCTCTTTTGTTGACTCGGCCATCAATACCTTGAATGCTTTTGGAACTTATTATTATCAAGTGGCGGCCGTGGATCAATGGGGCAACACAGGACCCGCCACCTCGCCGTATATGGTCTCGCTTTCTCCTCTGGCTTCCGGTGTATTAACAGGTTCTATTTCCGCAACACCTGAAGATGGCCAAATATTTATTTATTGGTCAGCGCCGACCGGAATGCCTCCGGACGGATATCAAATTAATCTGGTCGAAGCTTCCAACAACAGCGAAACCACCTTCTACTCATCCAACACTTACGTAACCATCACCGCGGTACCCAATAATGGGGAATTATATTATCTGGCGGTCTCGGCTGATTATCTGGGAACCTTAAGCAACCGCTTGGTTACCACCACCCGTACTTTGCCGCCGACACCCCAAGGGTTAACGGCTTTTTCCGGAAACAACTATGTATTGTTGAATTGGAACCCGGTTCCAACACCGGCAGGTGTGACCACGTACCGCATTTATGCCGATACAGTAACGCCCCCGGCTGCGACCCTTACCGCAATTAGCGACGGGCAATCTTGTTATATTAACCATACAGCCTCAACTTTATATTATAGTGTTACTGCCATCAACGATGCTGGTGAAAGCCCGCTGCCTTTGATTGTCAATGCGATCCCTGGCGGTATCGGATCAGCGGCTTCACCGCCCACTAATTTCACAGTCAGCAACGGCACCTCCCAAACTCTGAAATTTAGTTGGACGGCAAATCCCACAGAAGATACGGTCACAGGTTATAAATTATATGCCCTCGACGGACCTTTTGTGAGTTGGACTTTGCCTGATTCTGCCACAACCACGACAGTCGCCGGCTTGACCAATGGTCAAAGCTACCGCTTTTTCCTCACGGCCATGAATGCGGGCGGGGAATCACCGGCTTCACTCACTTTGACTACTTCACCTTTAGCTGCGCCGGGTTCCTTCAATGCCCAAGCTCAGGGTAATTCCATCCTGCTTACTTGGACCGAGGGCGACAACCCCAGCGGCGTGGGATGGTACCACGTGTACCGGACCAACAGCAATTATTCCAGTCCCGTATGGCTGACCTCCACGGCTCAAACCGGACATACCGATGCCCAATTGAGCACAGGCTCGTCCTATTACCGGTTGTCGGCC
Source organism: Candidatus Goldiibacteriota bacterium (assembly GCA_020052235.1). Classification (GTDB taxonomy): domain Bacteria; phylum Oederibacteriota; class JAAXVQ01; order JAAXVQ01; family JAAXVQ01; genus JAAXVQ01. The sequence goes on along the minus strand of JAGVPM010000109.1, from coordinate 9,726 downwards.
ACGAATACCTTGGGGCAATGGATACCCGATGCGCTTTCCTCAACCGCCACTGCCGTTATCAACGTACCGCCTTTCCCGCCGGACCTGCTTAAATTGACCCCCGGTGATGCCCAAGTGCAGATTTTATGGCGCAAGGTCACTAATCACAATTCCTACAACCTCTATCGTTCCTTGCAATCCGGCAATTACAGCCTTCCGATCCTTACAAATATTCCAGCCAAGGAATCGTTCCTGGTCGACAGCGCGGGATTAACCAACACTTCGCAGTATTTTTACACCATGACCGCGGTGAATGACGCGGGTGAAAGCACCCGTTCGGCCCAATTCTCAGCCATTCCCTACAAACCGGCAAGTTTACCGGCCGACAGCAGCGTGCGCACCGCCCATGAACGCCGCCAAATCATATTGGACTGGAATGCCTCCATTACGGGTGATTATCCCATTGTGGGTTACAATATTTACCGCAGTACCGATGGGGGAGGAACATTCATATTCACCCCCTCGCCTGCCGGGGTATCGCCCACGGTAGCAGCCGCGGCCGCCAATACGCTGCCCACGTACAGTTATGCGGATATGGATGTCACTTACGGCTCCACGTATTTTTACCGCCTGCACGCCCTGGATTACGACAGCGCGCACCAACTCTGGCACGAAGGCCCGTCTTATTCCTTGGTCCGGGTGAGGCTGGAAAATCCCGACAACCGCCTGGATGTTTGGCGCAATGCCTTCAATCCGGCCCGGGGTGAAACTGTCCCCATTCAATTGATGCAGGTCCAACCCGGCCGTACCTGGATTAAGGTTTACAACCTGGCCGGCGAACACATCTGCACACTTTGGGACCAGGAGGTCGAGGCGGGATATTCCGTCTATTATCCCTTTATCCTCAACTTAACCTGGGATGGCAAAAACAGCCGGGGTGAAACCGTGGCCAGCGGCGTCTATGTAATCCACGTGGAAGGGCAATCTCACTACCACCAATCGCGAAAAGTCGCGGTGATAAAATAGGGACTAGGAAGTGGGGGAAGCAAACATGCGGCTTTTTCCATTGCCTTATAAAATCTGGATTCACACCCTGGGGTTGGTCTCGCAACCGGTTTGTCCCGTATGCCGCAGGCCGAACCACCGGCACGTGCTTTCCATACTTTGCCCTCATTGCAAGCCCTCATTGACCCCGCAACCTTATTGCCGCCAATGCGGCCGGTATTTGCCGCCTTTGGATATGTTCCAGGGCCGAACCCTCGATGTGTGCCGTTTCTGCCGCACCTGGAAAACCCGATTGAGCCGGGCTGTTTCCATCGCCCCTTACAGCGGCAACTGGCGTGAGGCCATTTTACATTTTAAAACTTATCCTTATGGTGATTTAGCCAGGCAAATGGCACATGCCTTGGTCCGTTTGACCAAGCAGCGTCTTCCGTGGAGTTCCATTACCGGCATTGTGCCCGTGCCGGCACGGCAAAACACAGAAAATCATCCTGCCCACAGATTGGCCGAATTATTTTCCAATCTCAATACTTATCCCATTCGGCCGGTATTGCGCTTTATTAAAAAAACCCAACCCCAACGCGGCCTTAAGCGCAAGGAACGATTGTCCAACCTCAAGTACAGTATGCGCGCCTCAATCCCGCTCAAAGGCGAAACCCTCTTGTTGATCGACGATGTCATGACCACGGGCGCCACGCTGCATGAATGCGCCCGCGCTTTAAACGCCGCTGGCGCTGAAAAAATTTACGCCGCCACCTTGGCGCAGGGCGTTTGGGAATAGGGTACAGAATGGTTGTGAAGCCCCGGCTTTTCCTTTATAATGTGGGCTTCACCGCAGCGGCGCAGAGATCGCAGAGTAAAAACAGTACAATTAGTGTTTTTTCAGGTTTTCTCTGCGTACTCTGCGCCGCTGCGGTGAAAATGACTATTCGCGAGGCATCCCTATGAAAACCGTTGCGATTTATCCCGGCACTTTTGATCCCTTGACCACCGGCCATTTGGATTTAATTCTGCGGGCTTGCGACATTTTCGCCAATGTGATTGTGGCCGTGGCTGATACCGACAGCTCGCCCAAGACCCCAATGTTTTCCGCTGTTGAACGCGTGGCCATGATCAAGCAAGTGACAAAAGATATGCCCAAAGTAAGCGTCGATTCTTTTTCCGGGTTGCTGGTGGATTACATGCGTTCGCGCCATGCCACGGTGGCCTTGCGCGGGTTGCGCGCCATTTCGGATTTTGAATACGAATTCCAATTGGCGCAAATGAACCGCAAACTTTATCCCGAATTCGAGATCGTCTATATGATGCCCGATGAGCGCTATACCTACATCAGCTCCTCATTGGTCAAACAAGTAGCTTCGCTCGGCGGAGATGTCTCGGCGTTTGTGCCCGAAGAAATACGGCCCAAATTAATGGAAAAATTCATTAAAAAGGCAATGTAGAGACGCAAAATTTTGCGTCTCTACAATTCAATTTTAGGAGCCTCATGAAACGAATCGCGCTTTTCACAGTTTGCCTGTCCCTGCTTTTCCCCATAGCCTGCGCCCGAAAAACCGCCCAGGACTCCGTGCCTGATCTGAGTAAAAACTATCCCAGCGCCTATGGCGACACCCTGGTCCAAGGCACGATTGCCGATCCGGCTATTTTAAACCCCGTGCTTGCTTCGGACTCGGCCTCGCACGAAGTGACTGGTTTGGTTTTTAACGGCTTACTGCGTTATGACAAAGATCTGAATTTGGAAGGGGAATTGGCCGAACGTTGGGACGTCTCTGCGGATGGAAAAGTCATCACCTTTCACTTGCGTAAAAACATTACTTTCCATGACGGCCAGCCGCTCACGGCCCAGGATGTGCAATTCACGCTGGAAACCTATTTAAACCCAAACGTAAAAACCGCTTATCGCAGCAACTACACGTCCATTGCCAAATCCCAAGCTTTGGATGATTATACGTTTCGGGTCTGGTACAAAGAACCGTTTTCCCCCGCGCTGCAAAGCTTGGCCGGCATGGCCATTTTGCCCAAGCACCTGCTTGGCGGCAAAGACATCAACACGGCCGATGATTTCAATCAGCACCCCATCGGCAGCGGACCGTATATCTTCAAATCATGGAAGCGCACGGAGTCGGTTACCCTGGAGGCCAATCCAAATTATTTCGAAGGCCGCCCTTGCATCCAACGGCTGGTTTACCGGGTTATTCCGGATATGTCCGTGCAATTTTTGGAAATGCAAAACGGCGCGCTGGATACCATGACTTTAACCCCCAATCAATTCAACCGCGAGGGCAGTCAGAAAGCTTTTCTGAACCGGTTCAACAAATACCGCTACTCCTCGCCTCAGTACACGTATCTGGGCTTTAATCTCAAAAACCCTATTTTCCAGGATGTACGCGTGCGCAAAGCCATGGCTTTGGCCATTAACCGCCAGGCTTTGGTCGACAGTGTATTAGAAGGCTTAGGCACCATTGGCACCGGACCTTACACACCCACGTCCTGGGCCTATCCGGCAGATGCCAAACCATTGCCCTATGACCCTGAAGCTGCCAAGCAATTGCTCAAGGAAGCCGGATTCACGTATTCCCCGGCAGGGAAGCTGATGAAGGACGGCAAACCATTTACCTTTACCATCCTGACCAACCAGGGCAACCTCAACCGCGAGCAAACCGCAACCATCATTCAATCCCAATTAAAAGCCATTGGCATGGATGTGCAAATCCGCATCATTGCCTGGACTTCGCTGCTTTCCGAGTTCATCAACAAACGCAAATTCGACGCGCTCATCATGGGCTGGTCCCTGGGCGTGGATCCTGACCTTTATGATATTTGGCATTCGACCAAAATCGGCGAATTTGAATTCAACGTGGTTTCGTACGCCAATCCCAAAGTGGATCAATTGCTGATTGAGGGGCGCAAAACATTTGATCCCAAAAAACGCATTGCCATCTACCGGCAGGTCCATCAACTCATTGCCGCTGATTTGCCCTATGTGTTTCTGTACGTGCCCGACAGTTTGGTGGCCATGCACCGGCGGGTGCTGAACATCAAACCTGAAAAAGCCGGGATCGGGTACAACTTCATCAAATGGTTTGTGCCCAAGGAATTCCAAAAATATCCGGAACAGGTTCAATGACTAAGGCGCCCCAAATATTTGCCCGCCTGCGTTGGCAAGGCGAAATCCATTTTGCCCTCAAGGAAAATGATGCTTTCCGCCTGATCACTGCCGCGCCGTATGCGGATTGGAAAACCGCCAACACCCTGGTTCCAGCAGGCCAGGCTCAACTCCTGGCCCCCGTGGTCCCATCCAAAATCGTGGCCGTGGGCTTGAACTACCGCAGCCATGCCCTGGAAATGGGCATGGCGCTGCCGGAAGAACCGCTCTTATTTCTCAAACCCCCAACCGCTCTGGCTGATCCTGCTCAAGATATTGTCTGGCCCCCGGCATCCGCGCGCGTGGATTTTGAAGGGGAACTGGCGTTGGTTATCGGGAAATTAGCTAAAAACATAAGCCCACAAAACGCCATGGACCATGTGCTGGGTTTCACTCTGGCCAACGACATCACGGCCCGCGATCTGCAAAAAAAAGACGGGCAATGGACCCGCGCCAAGGGTTTTGACGGCTTTTGCCCCTTGGGTCCGGTGATTGTTACCACCATGGATTGGGATTGCTTTGAATTCCAAACCCTGGTCAATGGCGCGTGCGTCCAAGCCGGGAGGCTCAGCGACTTGATTTTCCCGCTGCCGGAAATTGTTTCCTTCGTTTCTCAGGTCATGACCCTTTTGCCCGGCGATGTCATTATCACCGGAACTCCGCCGGGTATAGGGGCGCTCAACGCAGGGGACAAAGTGCAAGTTGCGGCAGAACAAATAGGCGTATTGGAAAATAGAATCATCCGTTGATTTCCAAAATATTTTTTCAGACAGGAGCATATATGCAATTTCAAAAAAGCTTGTGGATTTTTATCCTGATTCCGCTCGCCCTGTCCGGGCTCTCATGCGCCCGGAAGCATGTAGCAGAATTCAAAAATATAAGCCAAGATGGAATTTCCCTGGTATACGCTGCTGCTGTTTTTCCAACCTGTGAAGTTAAAAGGGAAGCGCGGTTGACCGACCAGGAAAACGGCACGGATATTCCCTTTGACGTTTTTCCCGCACGTGTATCCTTTGCCCTAAATGACAAACGTGTTTTATCCAGTTCCATCACCGTGACCCCGTTGACTGATACCACCGTGGCCAATTTCTCCCAAGCCTATCCCGGTTTGGCCGCGCAAGTGCAGCAGCTCGCGGCTATTCTGCAAAAACGTCCTGCTTTGCCGCCTCAGAGGCAGAGCATTCCTGATCTCTTTGAAATTGACTGCGAGCGTTTGATTATCAGCAAACCGCAATTTGTGGATTTCAAATCCGGGAGTGGAGTGCTGTTTATTACCCAATATGGCCAGGAATTTCGCGGCATCAACAATAAAGAACTTGCCTATGTTTTTCAAGGCTTGACCACCAAACGTGACTATTTTATTTCCGCCCGCTTTGCCATCGGCCACCCCACGCTTGACAGAGGGCTTGACGACACCAAGCCGCTTTCGGCCAACCGGCAAACTAAGTATCTAAAGCACATTGAACAGGAACTCGATTTTTTCCCCGACAGTTCCTTTAACCCGCCGCTGACGGACATTAAGCTCATGCTGGCCACTTTGAACATTTCCGAACCCTAGTTTCATTTTTTCCTCCCGTTGTGTTTGCCGGGAAAATACGTTATACTTTGGCCACTATGACTCATTTCGTCCTCAGGCGTTTGCTGCTTTCCATACCTATTTTATTCGGCATCACCTTAATTACCTTTGCCATTGTGCATCTGACCCCCGGCGGATTCACGGCCGTGCAAATGGAAATGAACCCCACGGTTTCGCCGGACTCCATTGCGCGGTTGCGGGAACTCTACGGCCTGGACCGTCCCTGGCCTGAGCAATACGCCCATTGGGTGGGGCGCCTGGCCCAACTGGATTTTGGGCGTTCTTTTGTGGATCAGCGCCCGGTTTTGGATAAAATTGCCGACCGTTTGCCTGCCACCTTATTGCTCAGCGGTTTATCCATGCTGGCCATTTTCCTCCTGGCAATTCCGCTCGGCGTGTTTTCCGCCATGCACCCCAATACCCGGACCGACCATTCCATTACGATCATAACCTTTATCGGCTATTCCATACCCACCTTTTGGCTGGCTTTGCTGTGCATGTTGTTTTTCGGAGTTGTGCTCAATTGGCTGCCTATTTCCGGCCTGAGATCAGTCAACCATGAATTTTTAGGCCCCATGGGTAAGTTGTGGGATTATACTTCTCACCTGATATTACCGGTTTTCATCTCTGCCTTTGGAGGGGTAGCGTCGATTTCCAGGTACACGCGGGGAAATATGTTGGAAGTTGTCAGGCAAGACTATATCCGAACCGCTTTGGCCAAGGGACTGCCGCCGCAGCGGGTGTATTATGTGCATGCCTTGCGCAATGCCATGCTGCCAATTTTGACCATTTTGGGGCTCTCGCTGCCCGGTTTAATCGGGGGCAGTTTCATCTTTGAAACCATCTTTGCCTGGCCGGGTATGGGCAGGCTGGCGTATGAAAGCGCACTCTCGTTTGATTACCCGACCATCATGGGTATCGCGGTGATTGGGGCAATTTTGACCCTCCTGGGTAACCTATTGGCTGATCTTTTGTATGCTTGGGCTGATCCTAGGATTCGCTTATGAACCGCTCCTTCTGGCTCAAATTCAAGCAAAAACGCCTCGCTGTATTAGGGGCTATCCTGGTAGCTGGTTTATTGGGCCTATGCCTGCTGGCACCGCTTTTTACCCACGCCGGCCCTGATGTTCAGGACTTAACCTTACGTCTGCACGCACCCAGTGCCAGCCATTGGCTGGGAACCGATGAATTTGGCCGCGATGTTTGGGCCAGGATGCTCTACGGAGGACGAATTTCACTTTCCGTGGGGTTGGTTGCCGTGGCTATTTCACTGGTGATTGGAATCATCCTGGGGGCAATCGCGGGCTATTTTGGAGGCTGGGTGGACCAGGTCATCATGCGGACCGTGGATATTGTCCTATGCATTCCCACCTTGTTCCTTATATTAATGCTGGTCGTGTTTATTGGTCCCAATCTTTTCAATATTATGGTCATTATTGGATTAACCAGTTGGACTGATCTGTCCCGGCTGGTTCGGGCTGAATTCCTGACTCTAAAAACCCGCGATTATATCCTGGCTGCCCAGTCGCTGGGTGCCAAAAACCCGAGGATTATTTTTAAACATATCCTGCCCAATGCCTTGGCCCCGGTTTTTGTCTCTGCCACCTTTGGCGTGGCAGGCGCCATTTTGTTGGAATCAGGCTTGAGCTTTTTAGGCTTGGGAGTCCAGCCGCCGACTCCGTCTTGGGGAAACATCCTAACAGCAGGGAAGGATTACATTACCCAAGCTTGGTGGCTTACTCTTTTTCCCGGACTGGCAATTTTTGTTACAGTTTTAGGTTACAATCTGCTGGGAGACGGCTTGCGGGACATACTTGATCCACGGCTTTCGGGTACGCATCATGAATAACTCGCCGCTGCTTTCCATCCGTAATCTAACCATTACTTTCCCACAGCCTGGAGGTAAAACTGTCTATCCCGTGGTTTGCGGCTTGGATCTGGACCTGTATTCCGGCCAAACCATGGGGCTGGCCGGGGAATCTGGTTCTGGTAAAAGTTTATCCGCTTTGGCTATTTTGGGCATGGTCCCCAATCCCGGTAGTGTTTCCGGGTCCATCAAGTTCAGAGGTCAGGAGCTCATTGGTTTATCCACTCCGGAATATCAGTCCCTCCGTGGCTCCAAGATCGCCATTGTATTCCAAGATCCATCCACGGCTTTAAATCCCGTGCTCACCATTGAGGAACAATTGGTTGAGACTTTACTTCAACATAAAACCTTAACTCGGACCGAAGCCAGATGCCAAGCCATTGAATCCTTAAAAAAGGTGGATATTCCATCTCCGGAAAAACGCTTGGGAAATTACCCGCATCAACTTTCCGGGGGCATGAAGCAGCGGGTCTTAATTGCCATGGCTTTAAGTTGTGAACCGGATATATTGATTTTGGATGAACCAACCACTGCGCTTGACGTTACCATACAGGCACAAATATTGGATATTGTTGAGTTAATACAGCGCATGAACAACACGTCAATTTTATTGATTTCACATGACTTATCTATAATATCCGAAATTTCAGATTCAATGTCCGTCATGTATTCCGGTTATAGGGTTGAAAGCGGTAAGACAGAAACCATAATAAACTCTCCAAAACATCCCTATACCAGCGGCTTAATTCACTCCATCCCAAAATTAAACGAATACAAAACGCGTTTATCCACCATTCCCGGATCCCAGCCCAATCCCGCTGAACGGCCGGGCGGATGTCCGTTTCACCCCCGGTGTTCTAATGTCATTCAGGCTTGCCGTATTCAGTATCCTGATTATATTATAGAAAACGAGCATGGTTTTGCCTGCTGGAATCCCAAGGATTCCGTATGATCCAGCCTGTTTTAAAACTCATTAATCTAAGCAAGGAATTTGCTTTAAGCCACTCTTTTTCCGCACTTCGATCCGGTAAATTATTGGCCGTGGATAAAGTATCACTCGAAATCCAGCCTGGTCAAACCTTGGGATTGGTGGGTGAATCCGGCTGCGGTAAAAGTACTTTGGCGAAGCTTATTTGCCGGTTGGAAAGCCCAACTTCCGGGGAAATATATTTTAAAGGGGCTCCTCTGCATGCCTTGGCCGGGGAAGACCTCAGAAAGTTGCGGCATGGGTTCCAACCCATCTTCCAAGATCCGTTCGGAAGTCTGAATCCCCGTTTTACTGTTTTTGAGACTTTGGCCGAGCCGCTTCGTTTATTCGGATTTCCATCCGGTCCCAACGAAGTTTCCACCCTTTTGAGCACCGTCGGCATGGGGCCGGAACTTTTATTCCGTTATCCCCATCAATTATCCGGGGGACAGCGCCAGCGGTTGGGAATCGCCCGGGCGCTCGCGGTTCAACCCGAACTTTTAATTGCCGATGAGCCCTTGTCCTCGCTTGACGTATCCATCCAAGCGCAAGTCCTCAACCTCTTCTTGGACCTTAAAGATAAACTGAACCTTACGGTTTTATTTATCTCGCACGATTTGCGGGTGGTCAGCCATATTTCCGACACCATCGTGATTATGTACCTGGGCAGGGTGATGGAGACAGGACCGGCACGGGAACTGTTCCAAGAACCGCGTCATCCCTACACCCAAGCTTTGTTCAAAGCGCTGCCTAAAATGGCTCCCGGCAGGAACCGGCAGCGCGCTTTCCTCCAGGGAGAACTGCCCACGCCCATCAACCCCAAACCAGGGTGCCGCTTCCATTCCCGGTGCCCAAACGCCGCGCCAATTTGCCTTCAGTACGAGAATGAACTCGAGGCTGTTTCAGCCACGCATTCAGTTGCCTGTTGCCGCTGGAAACAACTGGAGACTTTAAACTTCGCCACTGCACCCTGATTTTCATTATACCGCCAGGCGTAATGAGTTAATCCGGCAAAGCCTTCGATAAAATTTTACGAAATTATGCTTTGGCAAAGCAGGCTAGCTAGTCGGTCACGAAAGTTTTTTTTAATTCCTCTCCCCTTGTGAGACTGTGTCACAACGTCCGTCCACAGCCTCTAATCACATTCCCCTCCCCAGGGTTGGTGGGAGGGGATGTAGGGGAGGGGGTTC